>JAVVZC010000132.1:0-4086 GCA_036650755.1 Oscillospiraceae bacterium | reverse complement strand
ATGATTACACCGAAAGGCGGAACCCACCAATGGTATCAAAAATACGCTCCTTGGGGATTAAAGGCGTCGGCGGATACGAGGTTTCTGTTGAGTGCTTTTTGTCCTCGGGACTTCCGAATTTTGAGATTGTCGGCTTGCCCGACACCGCGGTCAAGGAAGCGCGGGATAGGGTTCGTGCCGCCATCAAAAACACCGGGCTTTCTTTTCCCGTGTCACGCCTGACCATAAACCTTGCCCCGGCGGACACAAAAAAGAACGGCACCACCTATGATTTGCCGGTTTTGATGTCCATTTTATCCGCCACCGGCGCTGTTAAACAGCCCTCGGAGGATTGCGCGTTTTTCGGTGAGCTTGGTTTAACCGGCGAGCTTCGACCTGTTCGGGGCACTTTGCCAATGGCGCTTGCCGCCCGGCGAATGGGCATCAAAAGCCTTTTTGTACCCGAGGACAACGCGCCGGAGGCGGCATTTGCCGAGGGCGTTGCGGTCTATCCCCTAAAAACCGTGGGGGAGCTTATAGCCCATCTTTCCGGTGAAACGCCCATTTTGCCCATCAGCCCGCCGCTACTTAAAAACACCGGCAGCTACCTTGCGGATTTTTCCGAGGTCAAGGGTCAGGAAAACGTGAAGCGTGCCTTGGAGGTTGCCGCCGCGGGCGGTCACAACATTTTGCTTGTTGGCCCGCCCGGCGCGGGAAAATCCATGCTGGCGAAGCGCCTGCCCACAATTTTACCCGAAATGAGCCGTGACGAGGCTCTTGAAACAACGGAGGTTCACTCCGTTATGGGGCTTACAAACCGTGAAAATCCCCTTATAACCACCCGTCCCTTCCGCTGTCCCCACCACACACTGTCCTCCTCCGCAATGGCGGGGGGCGCACTGCTCCAGCCCGGGGAAATTTCGCTTGCCCACAACGGCGTGCTTTTTTTGGACGAGCTGCCCGAGTTTCATCGGGACGTTTTGGAGGTTATGCGTCAGCCCCTTGAGGACGGCTGTGTCACAATTTCCCGCTCCTTGGGCAACGTTACCTACCCTGCAAGCTTCATGCTGGTTTGCGCCATGAACCCCTGCCGCTGTGGCTGGTACGGGCATCCCAGCGGGCGTTGCAGTTGCAGCGATTCCAGCGTTCGCAAGTATCACAGCAAGCTTTCGGGGCCCATGCTTGACCGCATTGACATTATTGTCGAGGTGCCCGCCCTTGAATTTGACGAGCTGCGCATCAAAAAACCCGCCGAAAAAAGCGAAGCTATCCGCTGCCGAGTTAACGCCGCCCGAAGCTTGCAGCTTGAGCGCTTCAAAAACGCCCACATCAATTGCAACGCGCGAATGGAGCAAAAACAGCTTCGTGAGTGCTGTGCGCTTTCCACGGAATGCGAGGAGCTTATGAAAATGGCGTTTGAAAAAATGGGGCTTACCGCCCGAAGCTACGACCGAATTCTTCGGGTTGCCCGGAGCATCGCGGACCTTGACGGCGCGGCGGACATTTCCACCGCACATTTGGGCGAAGCCATCCAATACCGCACCTATGATTTTCGCGAGGACTCGAATGTTTAAATCACTATGGCGAATACAATTAAAAAAGGAACCCTTCCATGAATGATATGATACTTCTAAAGCAGGGCGAAATCGTCCTTAAGGGGCAGAACCGCCGCTTTTTTGAGGGCAAGCTGATTGCAAATGCCCGCCGTCGGCTTAAGCCCTTCGGAAACTTTAACATCTACGCCACCCAATCCACCGTTTATGTGGAACCTGCCGACACGGACTGCGACATGGACGGCGCCTATGAAGCCATGAAAAAGGTTTTCGGCTTTGTGGGCGTTTCTCGGGCGCTTGCCTGCGAAAAGGATAAGGACGCGATTTTTGAAGCCGCGAAAACCTATCTTGCGGAGGATATGCTTGCCGCGAAAAGCTTTAAGGTGGAGTGCAAGCGCTCGGATAAGCGCTTTCCCATGTCAAGCATTGAGCTTGCCCAATATGTGGGCGGGCTTTTGAGCGACGAATTCGAAAGCTCCGTTGTGGACGTTCACAATCCCCAGCTTGTTGTTCACCTTGAGGTGCGGGAAAACGCCGCCTATGTCCACGCAAACCCGGACAGGGGCGCGGGCGGAATGCCCGTTGGCAGCAACGGCAGTGCCGTTACACTTCTCTCCGGCGGGATTGACAGCCCCGTTTCCAGCTACATGATTGCAAGGCGGGGCATTCACCTTATCCCTGTCCACTTTTTCTCCTTCCCCTACACCTCGGAGCAGGCAAAGGAAAAGGTTTTTGAGCTCACCAAGCTTTTAACCGAATATTGCGGCAGAATGACACTTGAAGTGGTGCCCTTTACCCACATTCAGGAGGAAATTCGGGAGAAATGCCCCGAGGAATATTTCACCCTGCTTATGCGCCGCTTCATGATGCGCATTTCCGAAAAAATCGCTATCCAAAACAATTGCCACGCCCTTGTAACCGGTGAAAATCTGGGTCAGGTGGCAAGCCAAACCATGGAGGCGCTTCGGGTGACAGAGGACTGCCTGTCTCTGCCTGTGCTCCGCCCCCTAATCGGCATGGACAAAACCGACATCGTTAAAATCGCCCGAAACATCGGCACCTTCGAAACCTCCATCCTGCCCTATGAGGACTGCTGTACCGTCTTTACACCACGCCACCCCCGCACAAAGCCCAAGCTTCCTGACGTGCTGGAGGTGGAGAGCGTTTTGGACGTTGAAGCCCTGGAGGCGGAGGCGATTGCCGGTATCGAAAGCGTTTTGTTCGATATATAACAGCTTTTCAAGCCACAGATAAATAAGCCCTTGGGCTTAGAATAACGAAAGGACTCGGTCTTATGAAAAATTCTCTTGTTGCTGAAATTTTGGCGGTGGGAACGGAGCTGCTTTTGGGCAACATTGCAAACACCGACGCTCAGGACATTTCCATCGCGCTGTCGGAGCTGGGCATTAACGTTTTCTACCATTCCGTTGTGGGGGATAACCCGGAGCGGCTCACAAAGGCGGTGGAGCTTGCAAGAAGCCGTGCCGACATTATCATAACGACCGGAGGACTTGGCCCCACCTGCGACGACCTTACAAAGCAGGTGCTGGCGGAGGCTTTTGGGCTTAAGCTCATCTTCCACGAGGAGGAAGCGGCGGCGATGAAGCGCTACTTTACGGAGGTCATCGGCGTTAGCGAAATGACGGACAACAACCTGCGCCAAGCATATTTGCCCGAGGGCTGCACGGTTTTGCACAACGATTGGGGCACCGCGCCCGGCTGTGCATTTGAGGCGGAGGGCGTTCATGTTGTTATGCTGCCGGGGCCGCCAAGGGAGTGCAACGCAATGTTCAAAAACTGCGCCGCGCCCTATCTTCGCACACTTTCCGACGAGGTTATTTTCTCCCACAACCTGCACATCGTGGGCAGGGGAGAGAGCGAGGTTGAGGATAAGCTGCGCCACCTGATGGATGAGCACGCAAACCCCTCGCTTGCGCCCTATGCCAAGGAGGGTGAGGTTTTGCTTCGGGTTACGGCAAAGGCAAAAACCAAGGAAGAAGCGGAAAAAATGACCCAGCCTGTCATTGCGGAGGTTCGCAAGGTTTTGGGCGACTTCGTTTACGGCATGGATGTGAGCAGCTTGGAGCAGGTGGTTTTTGAACTGCTGCGGGACAAAAAATTGACTGTCAGCGCGGCGGAAAGCTGCACCGGCGGTCTGATTGCAAAGCGGATTACCGACCTTCGGGGCGCCTCCGCTGTGTTTAAGGGTGGCGTTGTCACCTATTCAAATGAGAGCAAAATCAATGTTTTGGGGCTTGACCCGGAGCTGATTTCAAAATACGGCGTTATCAGCGCGGAGGTTGCGGGCGCAATGGCAAAGCGTGCCATGGCGGCTTTCGGCTCCGATATTGGGGTCGCGACAACCGGGCTTGCGGGGCCGGATACGGACGGAATTAACCCGGTGGGCACGGTTTTTG
Source organism: Oscillospiraceae bacterium (assembly GCA_036650755.1). Classification (GTDB taxonomy): domain Bacteria; phylum Bacillota; class Clostridia; order Oscillospirales; family Oscillospiraceae; genus UBA2658. The sequence continues at coordinate 137 of JAVVZC010000132.1, read as the reverse complement.
TGGCGCTTGCCGCCGGGGAGGAGCTGTTTGTCAAAAAGTTCAATCTGGGCTTTGGAAGATCCAGAGTTCGGGTGGTGGCGGCAAGCTGCGCCCTTGACATGGCAAGGCGGTTTTTGACGGGGGTTCCGGTTACGGAG
>JAVVZC010000131.1:0-4165 GCA_036650755.1 Oscillospiraceae bacterium | reverse complement strand
TGTCGGTTGCGGAAGTTCAAGCACTTGTAGCTTGCTCCGCAACCGACATTTGTATATAATGGCAGCATCAAAGGATTGGAGTAAATAAGATGAAACTTTCAAGCAAAATATTATACTGCAGAAAGAAGTCCGGCTTATCCCAAGAGGCTCTTGCAGATATTATTGGGTGGATTCCATCCCGGGTGTAATCGGAAAGCTTATCCGTCGCTATGGTTGGCTTTACGGTGTTTATACGGCGCTTGCCGGTCTTGGCTTCACGATTATGGGTACGCTTGCAAGGGTACTTCCACGTATCATGCTTTCCGGCGACCCTTTTTCCAATTCAATCAATTCAGTCTGGTATGACGAAGCGGGCAATGTGGTTTCAAGCCCTTTTGCTGAGGAAATTTCATCCTTTGCGGCAAAAAACCCCGTTTCCATCATGGGAACAGTTATCATGATTATCGGAATTGTGATGATGCTTGCCGGCGTTGCTTTGGCGGTTTATCTTAAACGCAGAGCAAATGACGGCAAAAAATAATTTCCGTTTCCCTTTTGCTCCGAGTGGGACAGGGCGCGGTCAAAATTTTCTATGAGGTAATCCGTAAAATCCTTGCGCAAACTGCTTGCAATTTGGGGCTTTTCTTCCTATAATGGTTATAAATCTAAACAAAAATTTATAAAACGCCGTTTTTGGGAGGGCTTTTCATGAAATACAGACAACTTGGACGCACGGGGCTGAGAGTCAGCGAAATCGGACTTGGCGGTGAATGGCTGGAAAGGCACAACACCGAGGAAGTCAAGGCGGTTATCGACCGCTGTGATGAGCTGGGCATCAACATTTTGGATTGCTGGATGTCCAACCCGGAGGTTCGGGGAAATATCGGCGCCGCCATTGAGGACAGACGCGGCAGGTGGATTGTTCAGGGGCATATCGGCTCCACTTGGCAAAACGCTCAGTATGTCCGCAGCAGAGAAATGACGCAGGTCAGAGCCGGTTTTGAAGATTTGCTTGCCCAATTCCGCACAGATTACATCGACTTGGGCATGATTCATTTTGTTGACAGCGTCAAGGAATTTGACCAAATTATGCAGGGTGAGTTCATCCAATATGTGCGGGAGCTGAAACGCGCCGGAACCATCAGATATGTGGGGCTTAGCTCCCACAACCCGGAGGTCGCAAAGCTTGCCGCCCTCTGCGGCGAAATTGACGTTATCCTGTTCAGCATAAATCCCGCCTTTGACCTGCTGCCCGCAAACGAGGATATGGAGCTTATGTTTGGCGATGAGGTTTTCAACGACCTGTCCCTTGGCGGCATCGCCCCGGAACGGGCGGAGCTTTACCAAATCTGCGAGCGGGAGGGCGTTGCCCTCACCGTTATGAAGGGCTATGCCGGCGGCAGACTTTTTTCACCGGAGGCATCCCCCTTTGGCGTTTCGCTTACACCCACTCAATGCCTGCACTACGCGCTGACCCGCCCCGCTGTTGCCTCCGTCATGGTGGGCTTTGACACCATCGCCCATGTGGACGCGGCTGTGGCATACGAAACCGCCGACGACGAGCAAAAGGACTACGCCAGCGTTTTGGCGAAGGCTCCCAAGCACGCATACGCCGGGCAATGCACCTATTGCGGTCACTGCGCGCCCTGCCCCTCAAAAATTGACATCGCCATGGTCAACAAGCTTTACGACTTAGCCACCATGCAGGAGGATTTGCCCGCCAGCATCAAGGCGCATTACAGCAGTCTTTCGGCAAACGCTTCCGACTGCGTTGCCTGCGGTGCCTGCGAAAAGCGCTGTCCCTTCGGCGTTTCAATTGTTCAGCGCATGAAAAGCGCCGACCAGCTTTTCGGATAAAAAATAACAAAAATTCAGCAAAATAGGGAAGCAAAAAGATTTTCTTTTTGCTTCCCTATTTTTAATGCGTATTCATTTAATTCAAATTTTTCACGCCGATAAAAGCCCGAAATAGGATAAAACTGAAATCCAAAAAAAGATTGTAACAACAGAGCACAGCGAGCCCACCACCACGATTTGACCTGCCAATTCATCATCCGCCTGCATCTGCTGCGCCATTGTGAAGCTGCTCACAGCCGTGGGGCTTGCAAACATTGCAAGCAGGGCGCCCAGCTCCATGCCGCGAAATCCCAAGGCGATGGACAGGGGCACAAAGCACAGCGGAACAAGAAGCAATCGACCGCAAACGGCGATGATAATGGGCTTAAGGTTTGGTCCCAAGCGTGAAAAGGTGAAGGAGCCGCCCAAAATAATCAGCGCCAGCGGTGTTGCAATTTTTGAGATGTCCCGCACGGTCTGTTCAAGAACCTGAGGCAGTCTGACGCCGCTGAGCACAAAAACAAATGCCGCCGCCGCGCCCAAAATAAGCGGATTTTTGATGACGCCTAATAAAATGCGCTTGACGTCCGTCTTGCCGCCCCGAAAAACCTCCAGAGCAACCACCGACAGCAGATTAAAAAGAGGGATGACAAAGGCGATGAGGACGGCGGTTGTTCCCGCTTTTGAAGTGCCAAAAAGGGAGGTCGCCATGGGCAGTCCGAAAAGGATATAGTTACTGCGAAAAATCCCCTGTATCAGCACGCCCCGCCGCAGATTATTTTTTTCAAAGCGAGGAACAAGAAGCATTAGCAGGGCGAACAGGACAAGCACGCAGAGAACAGCAAAAATCACAAGTCGGGGCTGAAATGAGACGGAAAAGTCGCTGTCATAAACATTGATGAACAAAATGCAGGGCAGAAAAACGCCAAAGCAAAGCTTGTTGAGCTGACGCAAAAACTCCTCGGTAAACAGCCCAATTCGGCGCAGAAAATAGCCCAGCGCCATCATCAAAAACAGGGGGCAAACAACGGAAAACGCCAGTGAAAAGCTATTCATAGCTGCACAGCTCAACTAAATTACCATCCGGGTCCCGCAAATAGAGGGAGCGCATCTCGCCCCTTACGCCGTGCCGCGTTACAATTTCAAGCTCTATGGTTATTCCGCAGTCGATAAGTCTGTCCCTGCAAAGGGCAAGGTTTTCGTCTATTTCAAGGCAAAAATCCGCGCTGCCGGTCTGCACATTAAGCGCCTTTGGCTCCAGCTCATGCCCCTTACGATGGACGTTGATTTTGAAATCGCCGGAAAACAGCTCCCAACGCCCGCCCGCGTCCTGCGCCCGAAAGCCCAGCGCCTCATAAAAAGCGATGCAGGCGGGCAGATGGGCGGTGGTGATAACCATGTGGTCAATTTTGCGGATCATTTGGATGCCTCCTCGTGATGGTAAAGCCCCTTTAGGGTGTATTGGTCAAGAATATGCCCGTCCATTTTGCGGTGGAGTTCATTGAACAAAAAGCCTTTTTTCAAATCCAGCAAGCTGTCCAGCGCATAGACGTGCAGCTCATAAAGGTGGGGCGCGTCCGGGGGGCACATGCCGCCGTAAAAGCTTGAAAGCTCCGCGCTCTGTCCGCCGCCCTGCATGCTGGTCCAACTGTTTGCGCCTTGGACAAAATCGTCGGCGGTTTGGCTTTCGTTTTCCAAAAGCTCCTTGCGGGTGATGTTGCCCGCCAGCCAGTGAATCCAAGCAAAGCCGCCGCTGACGGGATAGGCGTCTTTATCCTCCAGCACCAGCGCGTAGCAAGCCGTTCCCGCGGGTGCGTCCTCTATCCGAACAGGGATGGAGCAGGTGGGAATTCCGCTTTCGCTAAACTGGGTTCCCCGCTTGCCGTATTTATCGTCGAACACGCCGTCCACCATTCCGCTACTGTAAACCTTCATAATAAAACCTCCTATATTCTTATTTGGTATCTTTGGTAACTTAAGTATATCGCCGGAAATTGAGTTTGTAAATAACCCACTTTTTTGTGGGTGTCGTAAGCAGAAAAGGGCGTTATCACAGGATAACGCCCTTTTCCCGCAGAACATCTGCCATGTTATTTTCCAACATATAATCAATGCCCACGGACTGCATTATTTCCAGCGCCTTAAGCATTTTTTGTCCCCGCTCCTCCGTGAGGAAATATTCCACGCGCAGAGGAAAACCCTCATAGGTTTTTTTGCCCACCAGCCCGAAGGTGATAAGCTCCTTTAGCTGTTCAAGGAGCATTTTTTGGGTGATGCCCTCTATGTCTTTTTCAAGCTTTGCAAGGGAGCTATGCCCCAGCCGAAGCCGCCATAAAATGATGGTTTTCCA
>JAVVZC010000130.1:0-4168 GCA_036650755.1 Oscillospiraceae bacterium | reverse complement strand
TTATATAAAAATTAACAAATATGTGTTTTCAAATTTATGCAAGTATGGTAGAATATCCTTGCAGTATATTATACATGATTAAAATTATTTACCATAACTCCGCTTTGCGGCTATGGTAAGGAAAATATCATAAAGTAACAAACGGAGGACAGGCAATGGACGCGGAAACAAGCATCATCATGCCCAATGTGGTTTTAAGTTGCCTTAAAACAGATAAATTCAAAACAGGCTGCCTCAGCATCAATCTGCTGACCCCCCTTTCTCGGGAAACCGCCTCAAAAAACGCGCTAATCCCAAAGGTTTTGCGCCGAGGCACCGCCACTCTCCCCGACATGGCGGCAATCTCCCAGCGGCTGGACTCCCTTTACGGTGCCCGCATTCAGCCCATTGTCCGCAAAAAAGGCGAAATCCAAGTAATCGGCTTCTACGCCGACTTTGCCGATGAGGCATATATCCCGGGCAGCCCCGACATTTTGGGTCAAATCACCGCCCTTATGGGTGAAATGCTCCTGCTTCCAAACACCCACGGCGGACTGCTTCGCCGTGAATATGTGGAGGGTGAGCGTGACAAGCTGGTGGAAAAAATCCGCAGCCGCATCAACGACAAGCGCGCCTATTCCATGCAGCGCCTTATGGAGCTGATGTGCGGCGTTGAGGACTACGCCACCGACCGTTTGGGCACGGAGGACGAGGCGGAAACCATCACCCCCTCCGCCCTGACCCGCCACTACCACCAGCTTCTCGCCTCCTCCCCCATCGAAATTTTTTATTGCGGCAGCGCGGAACCAAAAAACGTCCAAAAAGCCCTGAAGCTTGCCCTTGCCGCCCTTCCCCGCAACAACGAGGAGCCGGAAATCGGCACCGAAATCCGCATGAATTCACTTGAGGAAAACCCCCGCAGCTTTGAGGAGGAAATGCAAGTCACCCAAGGCAAACTTGCAATTGGCTTCCGTCTTGGCGACTGCATGGACGACCCCGACCCCGTAAAAATCGGCGTATTCAACGCCATTTTCGGCGGCTCCGTCACCTCAAAGCTGTTCATGAACGTCCGTGAAAAGCTTTCCCTCTGCTATTTTGCAAGCTCCGCCATTGACCTGCACAAGGGTGTGCTTGCGGTGTCCTCGGGCATCGAATTTGACAAATATGACGCGGCGCTCTCCGAAATTTTATCCCAGCTTGACGCCGTTCGCCGTGGCGACTTTAGCGACTACGAGCTAAACGCCGCAAAAAGCTCCATCGCCTGCGACTACCGCTCAATCGAAGACAGCCCCCACGCCTTGGAGGATTTTTACCTCTCCCAAGCGCTGATTGGACCCGACGCCTCCCCCGCGGAGCTTGCTGAGCTTGCCGCCTACGTAACAGCGGAGGACGTAACAAAAATCGCAAAGGGCGTTGAGTGCGACGCAATCTATTTCCTGCGCGGACAAAGGGAGGAAAACTGATGGAAACCAAACACTACGACAACATTAACGAAACTCTCATCAGCGAAACCCTTCCCAACGGGCTTCAAATCAACATTCTGCCCCGCCCCCTGTTCTCAAAAAGCTTCGCGCTTTTCGCCACAAACTACGGCGGCGCGGATCGTCGTTTCAAGCTTGCCGGCGAATTTATGGACACCCCCGCCGGCGTCGCCCACTTTCTTGAGCACAAGCTTTTCGACATGCCCGAGGGCAACGCCCTTAACATTCTCTCCGCAAACGGCGCCTCCCCCAACGCTTTCACCAGCTCCGGCATAACCGCCTACCACTTTGAAAGCACCAATGGCTTTGACGAAAATCTTCGCACCCTGCTTAATTTCGTCTCCACCCCCTACTTCACCGCCGAAAGCGTCGCCAAGGAGCAGGGCATAATCGGTCAAGAAATTCGCATGGTTGAGGACAGCCCGGATTTTGTCGTCTACAACAACCTGATGCGCTGTCTCTACAAAACGAACCCGGTTCGTGACTCCGTTGCCGGCACTGTGGAGAGCATTGCGGAAATCAGCGACAAAACCCTAAACCACTGCCACAGCGTTTTTTACACCCCCTCAAACATGACCCTTTCCGTTGTGGGCAATGTGGACCCGGCTGCCGTTATCCAAGCGGCACTCCAAATTCTCCCCGCCGCCCCCGGCGAAATCCCCGAGCGTGACTACGGCGAAGCTGAGGATATTCTTCCCGCCGCCCCCTCCGCCTCCGTCAATATGGAAGTCTCCGCGCCCCAGTTTTTGTTTGGGGCAAAGCTGCTCCCCGCCCCCGAAGGAAAAACCCGTCTCCGTCAAATGCTGGTGGGTGAAATTGCCCTCCGCCTGCTTTTGGGCGCCTCCTCACCCCTCTATACCCGCCTTTATTCCGAAGGTCTTTTAAGCGGCAGTCTGGAATATGAGCTGGACTTCACAGCGGGCACCGCAATGCTCCTTGCCGGCGGCGAAAGCCGTGATGTTCCCGCCGTAATGACGGAGCTTAACTCCGAAATTGCAAAAATCTCCGCAGAGGGTCTTGACAAAGCCAGCTTCGAAAACGCAAAAAAGTCCCAATTCGGCAGTGAGCTTCGCTCTCTCGGCTCCTTCTCCTACCTTGCCCAGCGCTTGGCAGAGGGCGCCTTTGCCGGCTTCTGCCCACTGGATGTTTTTGAGGAAATCGAAAGCATCAAAATCACCGAAATCCAAGACTTTATCACAAGCTCTCTCGCCCCGGAAAGGCTTGCCCTCTCCGTGGTTTCCCCCATTATCCAAAACTAAGCAAGCGAAAGGACAGACAGCTATGACATGCGTACCCAACGGGATAATAACTTTTCCCATGTTCGGTGACGGCTTCTCCATTACCGCCTCCTCGGATTTTTCCATCTTCGGACTTGAGCTCCACTGGTACGGCGCGATAATCGCCGTGGGCTTCCTTTTGGCGGTGCTCTACGTAAATCACCGCAGCACCGACTTCGGCATCAGCTCCGACAACCTGGTTGACGTCCTAATCTTCGCCCTGCCCGCCGGAATAATCGGCGCGCGGCTCTATTACGTCATTTTCAACTTCTCCATCTACAAAAACGACCTCCTCAGTATTTTCAAAATCTGGGAGGGCGGGCTTGCCATCTACGGCGGAATAATCGGTGCCGTCATCGCCGCCGCCATCTATTGCCGCATCAAAAAAATCCCCTTGGGCGCCATCCTTGACCTTGGTAGCTTTGGGCTTCTCATCGGTCAAACCGTTGGCCGCTGGGGCAACTTCATCAACCGTGAAGCCTTCGGCGCGGAAACCGAAATCTTTTGCCGCATGGGGCTGACAGACGCCGCCGGCAAAACCATCTACGTCCACCCCACCTTCCTCTACGAATCCGTTTGGAACCTTTTGGGTCTGCTCCTGCTCCACCTTTTCTCAAAAGCCGGCAAGCGCCGCTATGACGGTCAGCTTTTCGCCATGTATGTGGCGTGGTACGGCTTGGGCAGGGTTTTCATCGAGGGCTTGCGCACAGACAGCCTCTACCTTTTCAACACAGGACTTCGGGTTTCCCAGCTTCTTGCCGGGCTTTCCGTGGCGGTCGCTCTTATTTATCTCGCCGTCAATGGTTCAAAGCGCCACGATTTGGGTAAGCTATACGTAAATGCCCAAAAAACTCAAGGCGTAATCTCCATCGAAACCCCCGAAGCACCCACCGACGAAAAATAAACAACTCCCGCCGGCACTTTTGCCGAACGTAAACTACATATCCATTATTTTAAGGAGGATACACCAATGGCAGACATGAACGACATCAAAAACGCAGTTATCAACACCATCGGCACAGTTGCAGGAAAGACCCGTGACCTTGCCGAAAAAGCAGCGGACAAGGCAAAGGACGTTACCCTAATTGCCAAGCTAAACATGGGTCTTAACACAGAAAAAGACACCATCCAAAAAGCATATTTAGAAATCGGCAAGCTCTATTACGAAACCCGCAAGAACTCACCCGAGGGCTTTTTCTCGCAGCTTTGCGATGAAATCACACTGGCAAGTGAGAACATCGCAAAAATCGAGAGCAAAATCGACGAGCTAAAGCTGGGCGATTGCAAATGCGGCAAAAACTCCGACTTCGAGGTCGAGTTCACCGACATCACCGAGGAGGAAGCAAAAGCCCCCGAGGCAGCCGACGACGACTTCGTAAAGCACGAGGAGAAAGCCTGCTGGGACGACTCCCCCAAGCACTAAACCAAAAA
>JAVVZC010000129.1:0-4168 GCA_036650755.1 Oscillospiraceae bacterium | reverse complement strand
ATGACAAGGATTACAGCGCAGAGCAGTCCAAGCCCTGTTACAAGCAGGACGGCAAGTAAAATTTTATCCATTTCGTCCTCCTTCTTAACCGAACAGCTTCTCAATCACACCCGCGAACCCATAGAAGGACACGGCGGTGATGGAAGCGGCGGTTAGTGTGATTGGCAGACCTTGAAAAGCCTTTGGCGCGTTGCAGTTTTCGATGCGTGAGCGCACGCCGGAGAAAAGGAACATTGCAAGGAAAAAGCCAAGTCCTGAGCCAAGGGAGTTCATCATGGATTCCGCAAAGTTGTAGCCGGAGTCGATGTTGAGGATGGTTACGCCCAAAACGGCGCAGTTTGTGGTGATTAGGGGGAGGTAAATTCCCAAGGACTTATGGAGAGCGGGAATATATTTTTTCATTGCGGTTTCGATTAGCTGAACAAGGGCGGCGATAACCAAAATGAAAACTATGGTTTGGAGATATTTCAGTCCAAGGGGATTGAGGATGTACATTTGGATGGGATAGGTGACGGCGGTGGCAAGCACCATTACGAAGATAACGGCGATTGACATTCCCGTTGCCTGATCAAGCTTTTTTGAAACGCCGAGGAAAGGGCAAATGCCGAGGAAGCGCTGCAAAACGTAGTTGTTAACGAAAACAGCACTCATAATTATGAAGATAAAATGTTTGATATCCATTTGTTATGCCTCTCCCTTTCCAATTTTTGCGCAGGCGGCGGAATTTGGGCAGCCGGTGCAGCCAAATTCGGTTTTGCGGACGCTCTTGCCCTTGGTTATTACGCCGGCAAGGGCGATTAGGCAGCCGAAGATGAAGAAGCCGCCGGCGGGCTTTACAAGGATTGGGATGCAATAGGTGGAGAAGAAGGGAACCTCCATGCCCATCCAAGTTCCCGCGCCCAAAACTTCGCGGATTGTTGCCATGACGACAAGGGTCAGCGTGAAGCCAATGCCCATGCCGATACCGTCCAAGGCGGAGTCCAAAACCGTGTTTTTGTTTGCAAACATTTCGGCACGACCCAAAATGATGCAGTTAACGACGATAAGCGGGAGATAGACGCCCAAGGACTCATAGAGGGGCGGTACAAAAGCCTGCACCATCATTTGGACAACGGTTACGAAGCCCGCAATTACGACGATGTAGCAGGGAATACGCACGGAATCGGGGATTACCTTGCGGAGCATTGAAATGAAGATGTTGGAGCAGATTAGAACCACTGCCGCCGCAACGCCCATGCCAAAGGCACTGGAAACCGAGGTGGTTGTTGCAAGGGTTGGGCAGGTGCCGAGAACCAGCACCAAAACGGGGTTTTCCTTGAGGATGCCCCGAGTTAGGTTGCCAAGATGACTTCCTTTAAGAGACTTACTCATTTTGTCGCCTCCTTAGCTGTGCCGTCGCTAATGCTTGCATATGCGTCAAACGCTGTTTGAACAGCATTTTTCATCGCGTCGGAGGACACGGTTGCGCCGCTGACGGCTTCAATATTTGCGGTGTCGCTCATGCCGATAAGTTGTTTTTGGTAGTCTGTGCCATCGTTTACAACCTTTGTGCCCATGTTTTGGGTTTCGTTGTGGGTGATGACCTTTGTGCCTGTGATTTTGCCCTCGGGGTCAATGCCCAAAATGATGGACATTTCGCCGCCGTAGCCGGAGCTTTTAACGATGAACACATAGCCCTTGCCGTTTCCCGCGGCATCGACCTCGGAAACCTCGGCAGGCAGACCTTCAAACTCAACAAGAGCGAAGTCCGCGCCGCCGGGGAGAACCTCCGCCATTGCTTTTTCCGCCTTTGCCTTGTTTGCGGCGTCAATTACGGGGGCTGTGATGTGGTTTGCAAAAGCAAGCGCCGCGGAAATGACGATGCAGATGGAAACCAAAACAATGATTGGTTTTAGTAGGCTTTCCTTTTTCATGCTTTTTTACCTCCCAATGCCTTGCGCTGGGTCAGTCTGTCAATGTGGGGCGTAAGGATATTCATGAGGAGAATTGCATAGGACACGCCCTCGGGATATGAACCCCAAAGTCTGATCATAATGGTTAAAAGACCGCAGCCCACACCAAAGATGATTTTGCCCGTTTTCGTCATTGGAGAGGTGCTGTAATCGGTTGCCATGAAGATTGCGCCCAAAAGCAGACCGCCGCCCAGCAGATGATAGATGGGGCTTTGTCCCGCCAAAAGCGCACCCAGCATAACTGTGCCAATAAAGGCGACAGGGATGTGCCAAGAAATTACACGGCGCGCAAGCAGATAGATGAAGCCAATAACAAGCGCGACTGCACAGGTTTCGCCCATTGAGCCGCCGTGGGTGCCGAGAAGCATGGACATGATTTCCGGGTGCTCACCGGCAATAATGCCCGCCATGGGGGTTGCGCCGGAAACGCCGTCGTATGCCCATTGGGTCATTTCACTGCCAAAGGAGATTAGGAGAACAATTCGGGCGGTGATTGCGGGGTTTGCAAAGTTTTGTCCCAAGCCGCCGAAAAGCTGCTTTACGATAATGATTGCAATGACACTGCCAAGACCCGCCATCCAAAGGGGAAGCTGAGCGGGAAGGGTTAGGGCAAGCAGTGTGCCTGTAACGGCGGCGGAGAGGTCGGAAACCGTTACGGGGCGCTTTAGGAGCTTTTCAAAGAGAAATTCGGAAAGCACGGCACAGCCGATGCAGACAGCAAGCAGAAGCAGAGCGTCAAGCTTGAATAAAATGACGGACGCTATGCAGGCGGGGAGCAGGGCAATTAGGACGTCCCGCATGACGGAGCTTGTTGTGACGCTGTCCTTAATGTGGGGGGATGAGGAAACAGTTAGAAGTTTCATGCCTTTGCCGCCTCCTTTTTCTTTGCGATTGCCGCCATTGTCATTTGCTTTGCAAGACGGTTTGTTTGAACGATGTTCCGCTTTGCGGGGCAGACAAAGGAGCAGACGCCGCACTCCATGCAGAGGTCGGCTTTGACGGAGATGAGGGCTTCCTCGTCGCCCATTTCGTAGGCTTTTGCGATGTTTGGAGGCATAAGCCCCATTGGGCAATGGTCAACACAGCGACCACAGCGGATGCAGGCGGTTTCCTTTGGAACAAGGCTCTCTTTTTCGTTGAGGGCGAGAACCACGTTGTTTTGCTTTAGGATGGGGAGCGTTGTGTCGGGCACGGCTGGGCCCATCATGGGGCCGCCGTTGATGATTTTGGATGGCTCGTCAATAAATCCGCCGCAGGCGTCCAAAATGTATTGGAGGGAGGTGCCAACGGGGGCGATTACGTTGCGGGGGCTTTTAACGGCGGAGCCGTCAACTGTGATTGCTTTTTCCACAAGGGGCATTCCGGTTTTCATGTATTGGGCGACAAAGGCAACGGAGGTTGCGTTCATAATGATTACTTTTGCGTCCTTCGGCAGACCGCCTTGGGGAACAACACGGCCAAGCACGTTATAGATGATGACTTTTTCCGCACCTGCGGGGTAGCGTGTGGGTTCAACCCGCACTTCAAATTCGCTGTCGCCCGCAATTGCGGTTTTTAGGGCGGCGACGGCTTCCTTCATTTCGTCCTCGGTTACGATGACGATTTTGTGGACGTTCATAAAGCCTGCGATGAGCTTTGCTCCCGCAATGATATCGTCCGCGTGGTCAATCATTGTGCGGACGTTGGTGGTGCAATATGGCTCGCACTCGGAGCCGTTAACAAGCAGAGTGTCCACAGCGCCCACAGAGGATTGAACCTTCATGTAGGCGGGGAAGCCCGCGCCTCCAAGACCCACCAAGCCGCTGTTTTTCAGAGCGGCGATAAGCTGCTCCAAATTTTCCACTTGGGGCGGGGCGATGGTGTCTGAAAGGGTTTGCAGACCGTCGGAGGTGATGGTGACGGCGGGAACGGAGCGGCCGTTACCCATAAGCACCTCGCCGATTGCTGTGACCTTGCCTGATACGCTTGCGTGGATGGGGACGGAAAGTCCGTTGCCGGCGGTGCCGATGATTTCGCCGACCTTGACCTCCTGACCCATCTTTACAGCGGGTGTGCAGGGTGCGCCAATGTGCATTGACATGGGGATTGTCACAGTTGGAGGGACGGGAATAGCTTCAGGCTTGCTTGAAAGCGTATTCTTCCGACCCGGAATGTGAATTCCCGGTGTTCGTTTTGCGAACATGATATCTTCTCCTACCTTCCTATGGTGAACTTAT
>JAVVZC010000128.1:0-4169 GCA_036650755.1 Oscillospiraceae bacterium | reverse complement strand
AAAAACTTCGCCTTCTCCGATGCCAAAAACGCCGCCAACTGGGCAACATCTTCGGGGGTTCCAAGGCGGCACAGGGGGGTTTGCTCCACAAGCTCGGCTCTGTCCCGCTCCGAAAAGCTTTCCATCATGTCGGTTTCGATTACACCGGGGGCGATGCAATTTACCCTGATGCCAGACGGCCCCAGCTCCTTTGAAAGCGCCTTTGTAAGCCCGATTATCGCCGCCTTTGACGCGGAATACGCCACCTCGCAGGAGGCACCGTGAACGCCCCAAACCGAGGACATGTTGATTATGGAGCCCCGCTTCTCGTGAAGCATATAGGGTAGGGCGCACTGAATACAATTGAAGGCACCGTCCACATTAACGGCAAAAACCCGACGCCAAGCGTCCAAAGAGGTTTCGGAAAAAACGCCGTATTCGCTGATGCCCGCGTTGCAGACCAGCACGTCCACATCACCCGCAATTTCAAACATTCGGCAAACCGCGTTCATGTCCGAAACGTCGGCACGAAGGGCAATCCCCGAAAGCTCCTCGGCAAGGGCTTTTGCTTTTTCCTCGCTGTGAAGGTAGTTTATGACAACGCGAAAGCCGTCGGCGGAAAGCGCTCTTGCAATCGCCTCGCCAATGCCTCGGGATGCGCCGCTGATTAAAGCTGTTTTCATGGCTTGTCCTCCTTTTTTTAATCCCCTGTATTTTTTATAATTATAGCACATTTTTCTAAATGGAATAGAAATTTTATTAAAAAAACCGCATATTCCACAGTGATGTTTGAAAAAATTCGGTAGCTGTGATAATATAAATCAATATTCAGATAATAACATTAAAGCTTAGCAAAGCGCTGCCGCGAAAAATGGCGGCAACTTTAGGAGGTGCAACTAATAATGCATATAATAAACTGCAAAAAATGCGGCGCACAAATTGACGCCGATTTAGGCGAATGCCCAAACTGCGGCGCTGTCTACTACATATTGCCAAATTCTGACAATTCCACGCCATCCATGAGCGAGGATACCAGCCGAATTTTTGGCGGTAACAGCGGCGAAACCTTCCGAAACGCCGAGGACATCATCGGCGGCGGCAATGACGACCTTTTTAACACCACGGTTTGGAAGCATGAGCCGGACCCGGACGCAACCCGAGCCTTCAAAACCTACTCCACACCCTCAACGCCGCCACCCGCCCAGCCCCAGCGTCAGCGCCCGGTGCAAAGCGCACAGCAGCGCCCCGTTCCCCAGCGCCAGCGTCAGGCGGCGCCTGCGGGCAACAGCAGATACGGCACGCCCCCTCCCCAAAGGGAGGACCCCAACAAGCGCAAAAAGCAAATGCTGGTGGGAGCCGTGGCGCTTGTGGCACTGCTCACCTTGGTGCTTGCCATCATGAGCGGAGCCTTTAGCTTTGGCGACAAGGAAGCTCTCAAAATGGACGGCGTTGTGGGTCAAACCATCGAAATGGCAACCACCGTGCTTGAGGGCAAGGGGCTTGTTGTCACACCCTCAACGGAAAAAAGTGACCAGCCTGAGGGCACCGTCATCAGACAGAGCATAAAAGAAGGTCAAAGAATAAAAAAAGGCGACAAGGTCACACTAACCGTCTCCATCGGAAAGGGCAAGGATGAGGAAACTCCCAAGCCCGAAGAATATGTGGAGGCTCCCTCACTTGTTGGCAGCACCTTTGACGCGGCAAGATCGACTCTTTCCGCCTTGGGGCTTGGAATTACCAGCGCGGAGGACGCCTATGACGAAAATATTCCCGCCGGTGTTATCATTTCCCAAAGTCCCCTTAAGGGCGCAAAGCTTTTGAAGGGGGATCTTGTCACCGTTACAATCTCCAAGGGCAAGGAGCCTGCAAAGGGCTTTGACATCACCGTAACCGCCGGCAAGGGCGGCACAGTCAGCCCCAAGGGCGTTGTAACAGTTGAGGAGGGCAAGTCCCAAAGCTTTACCATCACCCCCGACAGCGGCTACGAAATCCGTGAGGTAAAAATTGACGGTCAGGATATCGGCGCCCAAACCGGCTACACCTTCACCAACGTGACGGGCGCTCACACGGTTTATGTGGTTTTCCAAGTTAAGCCCACGCCCACACCAAGCCCTGTGCCAACGCCCACACCCGCGCCCACACCGCCGCCTGCCACGCTGCCGCCGGAAAACCCCGTTAAACCCGCATAAGTTTTAATAAAAACACAAAAAAATATCCGCCCCCTTGAGGGGCGGAACATAAAGATTGGGGAGCGGATAATGAGAACACGGGCACAAGTACGCCGAAACGGAAAAGGCACAACGATACTCTATGTTGTTTTGAGACTTTTGGTGGTTGCAATTCTAATTCGCGGAATTTTCTTAAGAGAATGGAACGCGGTTTTCTTCTGCGCTCTCACTTTGGTGCTGTTCATGCTCCCCTCAATCGTTGAGAGACGGCTGAAAATCGACCTGCCCTCCGGGCTTGAAATCATCGTGCTGCTGTTCATCTTCGCGGCGGAAATTTTGGGCGAGCTGGGCGCGTTTTACCTAAAGGTTTCTATTTGGGACTTGATTTTGCACACCACAAACGGCTTTCTCATGGCGGCGATAGGCATTGCGCTTATTGACGTTTTGAACAACAGCCCAAAAATCAACATGAGCCTGTCACCCTTTTTCGTCGCCTTTGTGGCATTTTGCTTTTCCATGACCATCGGTGTGCTTTGGGAATTTACCGAGTTTGCCGCCGACCAATTTTTGGGTACCGACATGCAAAAGGACACCATGCTCAGCTCCATAAATTCCGTTGACCTGAACCCTGCGGGGGTCAATACCTCCGTCCGCATTGACGACATTACAAACACCGTGATTTTTGGCACACAAAACGGTGAAAAAACGGAAACCTCCCTGCCCGGATATTTGGATATCGGGCTGAACGACACCATGGAGGATATGTTTGTTAACCTTATCGGCGCTGTGATTTTTTCCATAATCGGCGGAATTTTCATTGCGGGAAGGGGCAAGGGCAGGGGCAAGGTCGCGGGGAAATTCATTCCCAGAATGCTCACCGAGGAGGAGATTGACGAAATGGAGGAGGAGATTAAGGCACAGCGCTTGGCAATACGGCGCAGGTTTGGCTCAAAGCGGGCAAATTCGGCAGAAAAAGTCGCCTCCGTTGACGACAACGACAGCAAAACTGAGTGAGGGCAAAAGCCCGCAGCTCCCCGGATTTAAAAGGCATAGCTCACCCGGTCTTTGAAGCGCCGCTTTGTGGGTGTGACCATACATCACAAGCCCGGCACCACGGCGCTCCGCCTCCCCAATAAGCGAGGCACAGCTCAGCTTAACCCCAAAAAGATGACCGTGAGTGATAAAAATATTTAGCCCCTCCACCGTAAACAGCTCTGTTTCCGGCAGGTCGGACGAATAATCGCAGTTTCCCCGAACCGCTTTCAGCGGAATTTGGGGGAACTGCCTTTTTATTTTTGAAATGTCGGCACCGCCGTCACCAAGATGGATTATCATGTCGGGAGTTTCTTCCTCAAGGGCACGGAGCATGGGGCCGGGATTGCCGTGGGAATCGGAAAATACAAACAGCTTCACAATTATTTCTCCTTGAAATTCATGTTTGTTTATAATATTTACAAAATTTTCCCCAAGTTGGGGTAACCCGTCGGGAAAAATTGAATATACTGAATTGAAAGCAAATTAGGGAGGTAGTGTTATGAGCAATTTTGATAGGATTGGCAAGGAGCTTTTTTCGGGCAGCAAGGCGGGCGAGGTGGGGAAGGTTGTAAATTCCTCCGAGGGCAAGAGAATTGGAAAAATGATTGACGGCAACGCCCTTAAAAAAGCGGCGGCAACAGGCGATCAGGAAACCATGAGCAGAATTTTAAATCAGGTGCTTTCCACCGAGGACGGTCGGGCGCTTGTTAAGAAAATAAGCGAGAGCTTCGGAAAATAATGAAAAGGGGAGAGTGCCTCCGTGAATGAGCTTGAAGGTATGATTAACAGCGTGCTGTCAA
Organism: Oscillospiraceae bacterium; assembly: GCA_036650755.1. Taxonomy (GTDB): domain Bacteria; phylum Bacillota; class Clostridia; order Oscillospirales; family Oscillospiraceae; genus UBA2658. The sequence goes on along the minus strand of JAVVZC010000128.1, from coordinate 187 downwards.
ATCCCGACGAGATGAAAAAAATTATGGAGGTGGCAAGCTCCCTTTTTGGCGGACAGCAGAGCGAAACGGCGCCGGAGGCGGAGGTTTTGGAGACGGAAGCCCCAATGCCGGATATTGGAAGCATTATTTCCGGGCTTTCAAAAATGCCGCCGGGGATTTTTTCCGCCGCGAAAAAACTGCTGGGCGG
>JAVVZC010000127.1:0-4175 GCA_036650755.1 Oscillospiraceae bacterium | reverse complement strand
TTTATGACCGAAAAGCCGATGATAAGCGCTCCGCCGAAAAGCTGTACCCAAGTGACAGTTTCATGCAAAAACGCCACGGAAACAAGCACGGCGACCAAAGGGTCAACGTAGCTGAAAAGCGCCACCTTTTGCCCCGAAAGTCGGGAAACTGCGGAAAAATACATGCAATATCCGGCACCGGTGTGGAGGGCGCCCAGCACTAAAAGGCAAAGCAAGCCCTTGGTGTCCAGCTCAAAAACATGAATTCCAGAGGTCAGCGGGACATAAATTGCCAGCACGGCGATGGCGGCAAAAAACTGAAACAGGGTTTTGTCACTGCCACTGACGGTTTTTATGCGCTTGTTCATGATAATGACAAAGGCGTAAAGACAGGCGGCAGAAAGCCCAAGGCAAATGCCGAAAATCTCGGTTTTTTGTCCCCCGCCTCTGGCTCCGATTATGAAAACAAGCCCCAAGGTTGCCGCCCCAAAGCAGAGCCACTGCACAAGGGTGGAGCGCTCCTTGAAAAGCAGCGGACAGAGCGCCATGACGATGCTGGGCGCAAAATAATAGCTGAGGGTGGCAACGGAAACGCTGGTGTATTTGTATGCCTCGAAAAGCAAAATCCAATTGAAGCCGATTGCAATGCCTGAAAGCACAAGGGGCAGAGCGTCACCTTTTATCTTGGAAAAAGGGAGCTTTTCCCGCTTAATCAGCTTGTATGCGCCGATTACAAAAACGGCGATTACGGCGCGCCAAAGTGAAATTTCACCGGAGGAAAGGGCGATGTTTTTAACAAAAAGGCTGATTGTGCCAAAAAGTGCGGTGGCACAAATGAGCTTTAGCACACCTTTAGCGCCCACGCGCGGGGATCTTGGGACTTTCCGCTTTGGATGCCGGTGATTGTGTCGTAAAGCTTTTGGGTGAGAGCGCCGATTTTGAAGCCGTCAATTTCGTGCTCCGTACCCTCAAAGGAAATGCTTCCGATGGGTGAAACAACCGCCGCCGTGCCGGTTCCCCAAGCCTCCTCAAGACTGCCGTCCTCGGCGGCTTTGACAAGCTCGTCAACGGAAAACTCCCGTTCCTCAACCTCATAGCCCCAGTCGGTCAAAAGCTCTATGCAGGATTTCCGTGTAATTCCGGGCAAAACACTGCCTGTGAGGGCGGGGGTAACGATTTTTCCATTGATTTTGAACATTACGTTCATACTGCCGACTTCTTCGATGTTGCGGCGGGTAACTCCGTCCAGCCAAAGCACCTGACTGAAGCCCTGTTCCTCGGCTCTGGTGCCGGCGCGGAGAGACGCGGCATAGTTTCCGCCGCATTTTGTGTAGCCCGTTCCGCCGCGAACGGCGCGGACGTCACTGTTTTCGATCATGATGCGCACAGGGTTAAGACCCTCGGCGTAATAGCTGCCCACAGGGCAGGTGATAATTGCGAAAAGGTAGCTTTTTGAGGCGTGAACGCCCAAATGCTCATCGGTGGCGATGGCGAAGGGGCGGATATAAAGTGAGGTGTTTGGCTCCGCGGGAATCCAATCACGGTCAAGCTCAACCAAGGTTTTCAGAGCTTCAAGGAAAATATCCTCGGGAATTTGCGGGATGCAGAGACGAGCTGCGGAGCTGTTCATTCTCTTGATGTTTTCGTCCGGGCGGAAAAGGAGAATTTCGCCATTTTCGCCACGATATGCCTTCATGCCCTCAAAAATTTCCTGAGCGTAATGAAAAACCATGGCGGCCGGTGAAAGCTCCAAGTTTCCGAAGGGAACCACACGGGCGTCGTGCCAGCCCCTGCCCTCGTCATAGTTCATAAGAAACATATGATCGGTAAAAATAGTGCCAAAGGGCAGACCCTCCGATGACGGTTTCTCCTTCAGTACAGGTGCTTTTTCAATTCTGATTTTTTCCACTGCGACCACTCTTTCTTATAATAATTTTTCTGTTTGCGCTGCTACTTAACTAAAGATTTTACCATAGCGGTGGCATAATTCAAGTATAAATTTCACTTACGTTAAATCCTACCATTTCTTTACACTTCCGGCTTGTAAAACCGTACATTTTAACGTATAATAAGTCGAAATTTACAGGCGAAGGAGACACATTACAATGATGAATATCGACCACGTGACGAAAAAATACAAAAAGCTGAAGGCAAACGATGACATCAGCTTTTCGGTTGAGGCGGGGCAAATCGCCGTCCTTCTGGGTCCAAACGGAGCCGGAAAATCAACCATAATCAAGTGCATCGCAGGCTTGCTCCGCTTTGAGGGCAACATCACAATCGGCGGCTTTGACAACAAAACCACCGAGGCAAAAAGGCTTTTGGGCTACGTCCCCGAAATGCCCGCAATCTATGAGCTGCTCACCGTTGCGGAGCACATGGAATTTATCCGCAGAGCCTATCGCATGCCCGACGACGGCTACGACCGTGAGCTTTTGGAGCGCTTTGAGCTTTGGGACAAAAAGGACAAGCCGGGCAAGGAGCTTTCAAAGGGAATGCAGCAAAAGCTTTCCATCTGCTGCACCCTGCTCCACAAGCCTCAGGCGGTGATTTTTGACGAACCCATGGTGGGGCTTGACCCCCACGCCATCAAGGAGCTGAAAAAAGTCTTTTTGGAGCTTCGCAACTCCGGCTGCGCCGTTCTAATCAGCACCCACATGATTGACAGCGTTGAGGATTTTTGGGATCTTGCCCACATCATGGTGAACGGCGTTTTCGCCGCCACAAAGCGGAACAACGAAAGCGACGACGGAAAAACCCTTGAGGAGCTTTTCTTCTCCATCACAGAGGGCGAGGAAGGGTCGGGCGCAAATGAACAGTAATCCACTGGGCTATCTTCTTAAAACCAAGCTGAAAAATATTATCAAAAACCTGTTTCGCAAACCCAGCCGCGTTATCCTCCTTGTGATTTTTGCCGCCATGTTCGCCATTACAATTTTTGGCGGTGCCTCGGGAAACTCCGAAAGCGGAAAGACTTTTCGTGATATCGGAGAGCTAAAGGCGGGGATTTCCGTCCTTCTTATCCTCATCTTCACAACTTCGTTTTTGTCCACCTACAAAAGCGGCGGCTCCGTTTTTTCAATGTCGGACGTGACACTGATTTTCCCCTCACCTTTGGACAAAAAAAGCGTTTTGTTCTATGGCTTGGTTCAGCAAATGGGCACCAGCCTCTTTATTGGATTTTTCCTGCTTTTCCAATATACAATCCTACATGTGACCTATAATCTGAGCATTTGGGGACTTTTACTCATTTTTCTCGTCTATTCCCTAACTGCTTTTCTTGCCCAAAGCTGTGCCATGTTCCTCTACACCTTCACCAGTGACAGCGACAAAAAGCCAAGGCTTGTGAAGGCGGTTTTCCTTTTCTATATCGCGGTTTTGCTTGCATATCTTGGCTTTTCCTACCTGCAAAATCCGGGCACTCCCCTGCAAACCTTAGTTGCCGCCGTGAACAGCCTTCCGATTATGCTTTTCCCCTTCGGCGGCTGGCTTTCCGCCTTTGCGGGCTGCATTCTCACGGGGAGCTACCTTTCCGCCGCCCTTTGGCTGACGCTTACCGTCGCCGCGTTTTTCGTTTTTCTCGCCCTTGTTTCCCACTCCAAGCGTGAGTATTACGAGGACGTTCTCGCCTCTGCCGAAACCCGCTACACAGCCATAAGCTCCGCCCGAGAGGGCAACGTTCCCGAGGCTCCCCGCAACATAAAGCTTGGAAAAACCGGTTTGAACAGCGGCGCTGGCGCTGTCGCGATTTTCCGCAAGCACCTTTTGGAAAGCCGACGTTCAAGCAGCTTTTTGATTAGCGGCATGTCCCTCGGCTTCGCTGTTATGACCATTGCTTTTGCGTTTTTTCTGCGAAAAGCGGGAATTATCGGAATTTTTGCCTTCGCCGCGTATATGCAAATGTTTTCAATCTCCGGCGGGCGGTTTTTCCGTGAACTGACCCTCCCCTACATCTACCTAATCCCCGAACCGCCCTTGAAAAAGCTGATATTTTCCTTGCTGGAAATTTTCCCCATGTCCTTAACGGAGAGCATAATAATTTTCGTCCCCGTGTGCCTAATCCTTGGTGCGAGTGCCTTGGAATGCGTTGCCTGCATCCTTGCAAGGCTTAGCTTTTCCGCGATTTTCGTTTGCGGCGAGGTGGTGGTTGACCGAATTTGGGGCGGCTCACTTTCCAAGGTGGCTGGCGTTGTGCT
>JAVVZC010000126.1:0-4180 GCA_036650755.1 Oscillospiraceae bacterium | reverse complement strand
AACAAGTTCAAGATAATTCCTCCTTCATTCTCCTTGCTAATTTTTCCAATTATGTGTATAATAAAGCTTAAAGCAAAAATCTTTGGCTTCAATTTTAGGAGGGGCGTTTATGGACGAAAAAATATCTCGGCTTCGGGAAATGATTGACGCTTCCCATAACATCGTCTTTTTCGGCGGCGCCGGGGTTTCAACCGAAAGCGGCATCCCGGATTTCCGCAGTGTGGACGGGCTTTACCACCAAAAATACAAATACCCGCCTGAGGAAATTTTAAGCGGCAGCTTCTTTGAGGAGCGACCCGAGGAATTTTACGAATTCTACCGTGACAAGCTGAAATTTAACGGCGCTAAGCCCAACCCCGCTCACCTTTACCTTGCGGAGCTGGAGCGGCAGGGTCGGCTTTCCGCCGTCGTCACCCAAAACATTGACGGGCTTCATCAGGACGCGGGCAGCAAAAAAGTCCTTGAGCTTCACGGCACCCTCAAAAGATTTTACTGCACCCACTGCGGTCGTGAAATGTCCGTGGAGGCTGTTAACGCCTGTAGCCGCGCGCCCCGCTGCGCCTGCGGCGGCATTGTTCGCCCCGACGTTGTGCTCTATGAGGAATGCTTAAACTCCGCCGTGCTTTCCGAAGCCATGACCCGCATTTCCCAATGCGACATGCTCATAATCGGCGGCACCTCACTTGTTGTCTACCCCGCCTCGGGGCTTGTCAACTACTACAAGGGCGACCGCCTTGTCCTCATCAACAAAATGTCCACCCCCTATGACGGGCGGGCAAACCTTGTGATAAACGAGCCAATCGGCAAGGTTTTTTCCCAACTATAAACAAAATTTTCTCTCCCCCGAAAGGAATGGTTATAATCAGAACAGCTGTTCTGGGCGTCGGCTTTGACAGCCTCACAATGCAGGAGGCAACAAGCAAGGCGATGTCCCTTATCGAAAGCAAAAGCGGTGGCTATGTGGTCACCCCAAACCCGGAAATTGTCATGCTCTGCCGCGAAAATTCAGAGCTTGCCGAAGCCGTTGAAAACGCCGCCTTGGTGCTGGCGGACGGCATCGGAATTGTGAAGGGCGCACAAATTCTTGGCACTCCACTTCCCCAAAAACTGCCCGGTATCGACTTTGCCCAAGAGCTTTTTGGGCTTATGGCGCAAAAGCAAATGTCCCTCTATCTGCTGGGCGGAAAACCGGGAATTGCCGAAAAAGCGGCTGAAACTATCCTATCAGGATATTCCGGGATTAAAATTCTCGGCACAGGAGATGGCTACTTTTCCGACGACGCCGCCGTCATCGAAAAAATCAACGCCTGCTCCCCCGACCTTTTGCTTGTTTGCCTTGGCGCGCCCAAGCAGGAGCTTTGGATGCAAAAAAACGCCCCCCTGCTAAAGGTTGGTCTTATGGCGGGGCTTGGCGGCTCTCTTGACGTGTTCGCAGGTGAGGTCGAGCGTGCCCCGGAAAAATGGCAGCGCTTGGGGCTTGAGTGGTTTTACCGTCTGCTCAAGGAGCCTCGCCGCATCGGTCGAATGGCAAAGCTGCCCCTCTTTGTTTTTGCCGTTTTTGGGCAAAAGCTTCGGGGAAAATAAGCAAAACCCGGTATTTTAGGAGGCAATAATGATGCAAGGAAAGCTCATAGTATTGGAAGGCATTGACGGAAGCGGAAAATCCACCCAATACAAGCTGCTCACAGACAGGCTTGAAAAAGAGGGTCTGCCCTTTCGGCGTGTGGTTTTTCCCCGCTACAAGGAAAGCTCCTCCGCCCTGCTCCGCTCCTATCTCTCCGGTGAATTTGGCAGTGAGCCCTCGGACGTTAACGCCTTTGCCGCCTCCACCTTCTTTTTTGTTGACCGCTTCGCCTCCTACAAAACCGACTGGGGCGAGTTTTACCGCAATGGCGGCACCGTCATTTGCGACCGCTACACCACCTCCAACGCCATTCATCAGGGCGCAAAGCTTCCCGAAGGGGAACAGCCCCAATTTTTGGATTGGCTTTACGATTTTGAGTTCCGCCTTATGGAACTTCCGCGACCCGACGTCGTCCTATATATGGATATTGACCTTGCCACCTGTCTCCGACAAATGCGGGAGCGGGAGGCAAGAACCGACACCGCCGCCGACATCCACGAAACCCATGGCGACTACCTTGCCGCCTGCCTAAAAACCGGCGCCGTCGCCGCGGAACGGCTGGGCTGGCAAAAAATCCGCTGTTTGGAAAACGGCTCCATGCGCAGCGTTTCCGCCATCCATGAGGACATCTACAGCAGCATAAAGGCGGTTTTGTAATAATATGAATTTAAGCGAAATTGCCGCGGAAAAAATTCGTCTTAGGGACGAAATCAAAAACCGCATCCGAGCCCTTTCCCCCGAATACTTGGCGGAAAGCGACCTAGCCATCTTCCAAAGCCTGCTCAGCCTTCCCGAGTTTATCTCTGCACCCCGAGTTTTTGCCTATTTCAGCATCGGGCATGAGGTGGACACAAGGCGGCTCATACAATATTGCGAAAAAATCGGCAAGCCCCTTGCTCTGCCTGTGGATTTGACAGAGCTTTCCATGAGCTTTGCCCTTATTGACTGCCCCTTGGAAAATTTGCCCCGAGGTCTTTTCAACATCCCGGAGCCTAGGGCAGGCGCTCTCCGAGCTTCCCCCAACGCCGACGATATCATCCTTGTTCCCGCCCTTTGCTATGACAGCCGTGGCTATCGCTTGGGACGTGGCGGCGGCTACTACGACCGTTTTCTCGCCAGCTGCCCCGCCTTTTCACTGGGGCTTTGCCGTGAGGCGCTTTTGGTTCCAAAGGTTCCCACCGAGGACTTCGACCTTTCCGTTAATTGCCTGATAAGCGACAAAAGAATTGCGAGACCTAATTAGGTCCCGCAAAATCCCTTGTTCATATATATTTATCTCTATAAGTTCCGGCAGCTAAGTTCTAGCAGCAGCTATTGCCGCATCCGCAGCTATTTCCGCCGCCGCCACCGCAACCGCAGCCGCCTCCGCAGCTCTCGCCGCAGCCACAGCCACAGCTGTTGCCGCAGCTGTTTCCGCAGCTACCTCCGCAGCAGCAAGCGATGAGGATAATAACAATGATTATCCAAATGCAACTATTGTTTCCAAATCCACCAAACATATAATTTTCCTTTCTCCACACACGTCTGTTTCTTGGTCGGGCTCTGTGCGGTGAGCTGCAATAAGACTAAGCTTATTGAAGGCGTGGTCTCTAAAACCTTTTTCTTCGCCTTTTGACCCATAATATGCCCGCCCCCCAAAGGCGGTTACAGCTTTGAGAACAAAAACACAGGTAAGGAGTGTTCCTATGTCTGATAACAACAGCTTTGATGACGAAAAATTTTCTGATTTCCCCGAGGACGAGTCCTATTTTGACGGCAATCAGCCCTATGAGGGCAATGAGGAGTTTGAACCTATGAAAGCAAACGCGTCTCCCTTTGGCTCAAAAAAAGCCAAGAAAAAGGCTTCCGCGCCCCGCCCTGTCCATGTTCCCGCCCCAAAAAGAGGCGGCTTGGAGGAGCGGGACTACAAGCCTGTGCGCTCCGGGCGCAACGGAAAAACCGGCTGCATGGGCGGCGTTATGTATTTTGTTTTCATTATCAGCATCAGCGTTATCCTTACCTGCTTGGCTTGGATGGCGGCAAGCGACGTGCTTGCTCTGAACAAGGCGGAGCTGACTGCCGAGGTCACCCTCCCTCAAGAAATTTTCACCAAATACCAGCGTGAAGTCAAGGATAAGGACGGAAACGTCACCGGCACCAAGCCCGATTGGAAGGTCAACAACATGGGCGACGTTGCCCGCATCCTTAAAGACGCCGGCATCATCGAATACAAAACTCTTTTCAAATTCTACTCCGGCTTCTCCCACGCAAACGAAAAGCTGGACCCGGGCACCTACGAGCTTTCCACCCAATACGACTACCGCGCTCTGGTCAAAAAAATGCAATTTGGCAGTGACTCACAGGTTCGAACAAAGGTCACCTTCCCCGAGGGCTTCACAAACAAGCAAATTTTTGCCCGCCTTCAGGAGAACAAAATCTGCCAATATGACGAGCTTATGCAATGCGCCGCAACGGACGAATTTGCCTACAGCTTCCTCAAGGACATCCCCTTGGGCGACGCTTCAAGGCTGGAGGGCTTCCTTTTCCCCGACACCTATGAGTTCTATCAGGGCATGA
>JAVVZC010000125.1:2149-4221 GCA_036650755.1 Oscillospiraceae bacterium | reverse complement strand
TGGGAATGCTCGTGTGTGTGGCAGTGTGTGTCGCTCATATTGCAAATCTCCTTCCGTGGATGTTTTTAATTTTGCTTGCGGAAAAATCCGCTCGTATACATTTAATATTATAAGCCTCCGCCCCAAAGTTATCAAGCCACCCCGGGGGTTAGAAGCAGTTTTTTTATTTGCACATATCGCAGTCGCAGCCGCCCTTGATGTCGCTTGTTATGCGGTGCTCCATAATGACAAGGCTGCGCCAAACGCCAAAGCGATCCTTTGCAAGGCGCTCGTAGTAGCCCACCTTTCGGAAGCCGCAGGCGGTGTGAAGCTTAAGGCTTGCCGTGTTCTCCTTGAAAATGTAGGATTCCAGCGCCCAGTAGCCGGCTTTTATAGACTCCTCAACAAGGGCGGAAAGCAGCTGTTTGCCCAGTCCCTTGCCCCGATTGTCCACATTTATGTAGATGCTAAGCTCTGCAACGCCCTTGAAAACCGGACTGCTTTCAAAGGGGCTAAGCGCCGCCCAGCCCACAACATCGCCGTCATTTTCAATGACCAAACGGCAGTCTTGAAGGTGCTTTGCGTCCCAATCCTCATAAAAAGAGCACTCGGTTTCGAAGGTCGCCATATTGGTTTGGATGCCCTGATAAAAAATCTCAATAACTGCGCCCCAGTCCTGTTTTGTCATGGGACGAATGGTGTATTCCATAATTTTCTCCTTTTGAAGCTATTTTTTGGAGCCGTCGGATTTCAGTCTGGCGTCGTTTTCGGCGTCCCTCATTGCAAAAACCACTAAAATCAGCATTCCAAGGGCAATAAGAATATCCCCAAGGCTGATAAATCCCCCAAGGAGCGGCAGGGGCAGATTTATAACGTCGCCCAAAAACATGAGCCTTGCGCCCTCTGTGGCGATAAAATAATCGGCATGTCGGGCAAGCACCGCCTCCGCCGTCATTTCGGGATAGACGGCAAGCGCCCCGGGCGAAACCGGCATGCGGAAGCCGTTTATGGCGATTACCAAAAAGTTTGAAAGGGAGCCCAGCCCCAAAGCAAGACCCGAAAGCCAATATCTTCTGTTTGCAATTATGAAAGCGAAAATGCAGGCATAGGAAAAGCAGATTATTAGAGCCTTCAGCCCAAATTGGATGTCCGGGAAAAAGCGGAGCAGGGGCATCACCGCAAAGGACAAAATCGGAAAAATCAGCCCGTTCAGGGCGGCAAGCCTTAAAAGCTTGCCCTTAAGGAGCAGCCCCAGCAGTGCCCCCAGTATTATACTTAAAAACAGCATATTTGCCTCTCAAAACCGCCACGCCTTATTTTTTCAAGGCTTTGGGCGCTGTCACGCGGAAAGAATTTCCGCCTTTCGGGGGCGCTCCCCGATATCAAGCTTGCCCTTGTCAAAGGCACGCAAAAACGCGTCCACAACCTCGGGCTGAAACTGTTTTCCGCTCTCCGCGGCGATGATTTCCCTTGCCAGCTGAGGTCTGCGCCCGTGGCTGTAGGGTCTGTCGCTGGTGATGGCGTCGTAGGTGTCCGCGATGCTGAGCACATAGACGTCCATGGGCAAATCCTTCCCGCCCAAGCCCGAGGGATAGCCGCCGCCGTCATAGCGCTCGTGGTGGTGGAGGATTATTTCAAAAACCATGGGCGCCAGCTTCACGTCTTTGAGAATGCTGACGCTGATTTCCGGGTGCTTTTTGATAACCTCTCGCTCCTGTTGCGAAAGATATTCGGGTTTTTGCAGGATGTTTTCGTCAATTCCGATTTTTCCCACGTCGTGGAGCAGGGCGGCAACGCCCAATTCCTCACGGCGGATATGGGAAAAATGCAGCTCCTCGGCGACGATTTTTGCATAGACCTCAACCCGCTCGGCGTGGCCGGAGGTGTAGGGGTCCTTTGCCTCGATGGCGTTGGTCAGGGTTTTTAGCATGACGTAAAAGTTGTGCTTAACGTCAATGTAAAGTGAAAAGGAATAGCGCGCCAGCAGCAGCGGCAAAACCAGCATGATGACCATATATTCGCCGCCGTCCATTTTCATAAAGGTGGCGATAAAGTAGCCAATAGGCGCCGCCGCGATAACGCTGGGCAAAAAG
>JAVVZC010000125.1:0-2049 GCA_036650755.1 Oscillospiraceae bacterium | reverse complement strand
AAAGGTGGCGATAAAGTAGCCAATAGGCGCCGCCGCGATAACGCTGGGCAAAAAGTCTATAAGGTTTCGAAGCATTGAAACAAAAAACGGCGTGCCCAAATTGAGCTTAAACAGCAGAATAAGGATAAAGCTGTTGACAGTGATAATCGCCAAAATCAGAGCCACAATGGGAAGTGCAACGCCCGGGAAAGATAGATTTCCGATAACGCCCCCCGCCCAAAGAAATACCCTACCCCCAAGATATACCGAAATAATGAAGTTTGAGGTATTGAATGCTGTTTTAATTAGCGGTGTATTGAAAATGTGCGTCAGCTTCTTCTCAGGACCGGCTGATGAGGAAACCACAAAAGGCGAGCAGATTAAAGTAATCGCCGCCGCAACAATAGGTCCCTTGCAAAGGAGCATGGCGACGTTCCCGATAAAAGCCATGTCAATAGCAAAGTCGGGACGAATATAAATGGGCAGGCAACGGCATATATAGGCAAGCAAGAACAGCACTATGAGTTGGCTTAACTCACGTCCAATATTTTCAGCCATTGTCAGTTGAATAATGTACTCATAAAGGCAAAAAGCGCCCAGCGCAATGCCTATTACAGAAACAACAATGGCGTACAATTTTGCAATTGGTTTCATAATATTTGCTTCGCTTTCGCATGATAATAAGGTTGAAGAAACTATAAAAAAACGGACTCACAAAATATTTTTAATGAATAGAATGTAATGAAAACAGGGCGATTATGTAGGCTTAGCCTTTCATAAAGGTCTTATCTCCAAGAGAACATTGCGCCGGCAGAAGCGATGATGGACATAAGTGACATCAGGGCGATCATGAGGGAACTCTTTTTCATTATATGATTTAGCCTCCTTGAAGAACTCTGCTCTCCGCTAGTTAAACAGGCTAAATCCGCTTCGCTATTATTTTGTGAGTCCGCTTTTTGCTAAATGATTGCGGAAGGGTTAAACACGGCTGATTTTGCGATTGACGGCTGCCAAGCTTGCCTTCACAATCGCGTAATTGTCGTCATCCTCCACAAAGGCACTGCCGGAGCAACGGTTGATTGTTCCGCTTTCCGCTCTGGCGGCGACGCAAACCAAGGCAACTCTGCCGCTGGGAACGTCTATAAATCGGGCGTCCGAGACAGAGAAAACATAGGTGCTTTCGCAGGCAACAGAGGCGGAGTTTAAGGTTGCTTGGGCAATTGCTCGAATAATTTCCAGCTTGTCGTTGGCACAGCTGCGGGCGTCGGTAAAAGTCTTTCCGTTTCGGGAAAGAGAAACCGTAACTTGGGTGTCGCCCTTCTTTTTTGAAACGCAAATTTCTTCAATCACAAGGCGGGGCACAGACCGCGCCGCCACGGAAATGTCAATTTGTGCGATGCTGACAATTTTGTGGTCAACTTCCTTTTGGAACTTTGCCATAAAGAGGGATTGAATATCCCGCACAATTTGCTTGGGCGAACGGGAAACATCGGACAAAACGTGGATTTCGGTAAGCTCCTCACCGTTCATCACAATGTTTGAATTGATAACGCCAGGAAGCTTGTCCATGTAATCTATACAGTCTGACAAAATGAGTGTGTTCTCCACAGTTTCTTCCCCCTTCAGTTTTTGGCACTCTATCATTATAATAAACTATTCGTGCAATAACAATCCTTTTTGCTAAAAAAAAGCAAATTGGACGCATTCTTGGCAATTTCCCCACAAAAGAGGGCATACGGTCAGTGAGACTGCCACCTTCCATAAGAAAACATAAAAAAAGGAAGCTGTTTCGATTGAAACAACTTCCTAAGTGTTGGCATTGACCTATCTTCCCGGACCGTCACCAGTCAAGTATTGTGGGCACAAGCGAGCTTAACTTCCGTGTTCGGAATGGGAACGGGTGGACCCTCGCTGCTAAAAACACCAACTATGTAAATGGTATGAACCAAATACTACTATATAACGCTTGATTTGTCAAGCTTTTTATGTTCCCGTTTGGGTGTTGCCACCCAAACGGGATGGTACACCTTCAGGGATTCGAACCCTGGACACCCTGATTAAGAGTCAGGT
>JAVVZC010000124.1:0-4295 GCA_036650755.1 Oscillospiraceae bacterium | reverse complement strand
GTTGTGTCGGAATGCTGGCTGATAACGTCGCAGCCGCCGTCGATAAGTGCCTGAGCTGTTTGAGCCTCAAGAGTTGCGTCGCTCCAAGAGTTGGTGTAGATAACGTCCATAACTACGTCGGGGTTAACGCTCTTTGCGCCAAGATAGAAGGCTGTGAAGCCGGAGATAACTTCTGCAAAGGGCTTTGCGGCAACATAGCCAAGGTGGTTGTTTGCGGTTTTCAGACCGGCGGCGATACCTGCAAGGTAACGTGCCTCGTGGATGCCCGCGAAATAGTTGTGGGTGTTTTCGAGTTCATCGCCGGCAGAGACATAACCGGTGGCGTGGCAGAACTGGATTTCGGGGAACTCGGGGGCAACCTCGACCATGAAGGGCTCAAAGCCAAAGCTGTTGCCAAAGATGATGTTGCAGCCTGCTTCGCAAAGCTCGCGAACTGCTGTGTCGCACTCGGAACCCTCGGGAGTGTTGGGCTTGTAGATGATTTGCTCATCCTTAAGACCGAACTTTTTCTGCATTTCCTTGATGCCAACAACGTGGTTGTAGTTGTAGCCCATATCGCTCTCGTCGCCAATCATGACAACGCCGATTTTGAGCTGGTCTGCGGGGATACCGGCAACCGTAACAGGGGCGGAACCTTCGGGTTTTGCGGGGGCAGAGGTTTCGGGCGCGGGTGTTTTTCCGCAGGCGGCCAAGGCAAATACCATGGTTAGTGCCAGCAGCAATGCAAGTGCTTTTTTCATTTCTTTTCCTCCTGATTTTTGTTGGATATGATTATTTCGCCGAAGCGAATTAGTGCGCGTTTTTTTGCTGGGGAGATATACATTTAAATTAAAGCTTTAGCAAAATTCGATGCTGTTTTCGTCCATGGATTTAATTCTTGCAAGGGACTCCACCCGAATGCCTTTTTTTCGAAGCAAGTCGCCGCCGGGCTGAAAAGCCTTTTCCACAGCGATGCCCGCTCCCACAAGAGTGGCTCCCGCGCCGGAAACAATGGCGGCAAGCCCGGTGAGGGCGGCGCCGTTGGCAAGAAAATCGTCAATGAGGAGGACTTTATCTTGGGGCTTCATGAATTCCTTTGCCACAATGATGTCATAGGTGACGCCGTGGGTAAAGCTTTCCACCTTTGCGGTTAAAAGCTCGCCGGCGATGTTTTTTGTTTTGCTTTTTTTCGCGAAAACCACGGGGCATTTGAAAACCTGTGCCGCGATGACCGCAATTCCGATGCCGGAAGCCTCGATTGTGAGGATTTTTGTGACGCCGCAGTCTCCGAACAGGCGATAGAATTCCTCCGCCATTTTTCCAAACAGCTCAACGTCCATCTGGTGGTTCAGAAAGCTGTCAACCTTGAGAACTCCGCCCTCTTTAACTATTCCGTCTTGGCGAATTCGTTCCTCCAAAAGCAGCATATCCGCGCCTCCCAGCAATTTTCGGCATAATTCGACATTTTAGTTGTAAAAAAATACAATCATGCCGACATTTACAGTTTACAGTATGAACAGACAATTAACAACCATAAATATTGTATAAATTTAAGTTCAAAAGTGGCATATGTGCTGGCACTTATGTCGAATGCTCAGAGCGCGGCAATCCGTTCCCCGTCCTTGGCTGAAAAGAAGGGAAAGAAAACGGCTTGCCGCGAGGTGTGGCGCATCATTTTTGCTTTGGAATGCTGATTGTCAGCACAAGCTCTGTGTCGGTTTCGTGCTTTTCCATGCCGGCGTTTATGCCGCCCTGCTTCATAATGTCCAAGCCATGGGTCAGGGTGTTTATGAAAACCCGCACATCCTTTAGCACAAACAGGGTTTTGCGCCGATTTTTCGCCACATCGGGCTGAAGCTCCGGCGCCTTCAAAATCGCCTCTATGTATTCCTCGGCGGCGGCAACATTCATGTGCTGTTCAATCATGGTTTGGAGGGCGGCGCGCTGCTCCTCCGCCGTTTCAAGACGCAAAAGCGCTCTGCCGTGGCGCTCTGTCATGCCCTCGTCCCGCAGCTTGTCCAAAACATCGCCGGGCAGGCGCAGCAGTCGCAGTTTATTTGCGATTGAGGGCTGAGATTTTCCCAGCCGCCGTGCCGCCTCCTCTTGGCTCATGCCAAAAAGTCGGATAAGCTGGCAAATGCCCTCCGCCTCCTCCACAAAATCCAAGTCACGCCGCTGGATATTTTCCACCAGCGCCAGCAGAGACGACTCCTCCATGTTCACATCAATCACGATGCAGGGCACCTCCCTAAGTCCCGCAAGGCGGGAGGCGCGCAACCGACGTTCACCCGCAACAAGCTCGAATTTTCCTCCCCGCTTTCGCACCGTCAAAGGATTTAAAACGCCGTATTCGGCTATGCTTTCGGAAAGCTCCAAAAGTGATTCCTGAGGAAACCTTTTGCGGGGCTGTACGGGACTGGGGTAAATCTCGTCCACGGACAAATATGTAATTCCGTTCCGAAAAAGCCTTGGATTTTTCTTTAAGGCTGGCATTTGAACTTCTCCTTTACAACAGAATATATTGTACGTCCTGTTGCAATGCTACACCACATATTGTGCAAATATTGACGGATTAGGTAACAAGAACAAAAAAACCGCGCCCCGTGGGCGCGGTTTGGACGCGGTTTTTTGCCTTATGAGCGTGAATTTTGGGCTTCTTAGGCTGTTTCGCCTTGGTCACGTTGGCGAAACAGCAGGCTGATGCACCAAAGCGCCGCCAGCCCCACCAGCGCGTAGATAACGCGGCTGATTGTTGCCGTTTGCCCGCCGAAGGCATAAGCCACAAGGTCGAAGCGGAAAAGCCCGATTGCGCCCCAGTTCAGCCCGCCGATTATGGCAAGCACCAAGGCAATTCTATCAATTATCATCATAAAAATTAGCTCCTTTTTTGCCCGAAACGACCCAAAAGCGGGTCAGATGTGGCAGAGTTCTTTTTTATGATAACCGTTTTTCACATGAATTATTCAAAAATAATACTCAGAGCAGAACCTCCGCGTGGCGGGTGGCGTGGCAACCCATGTTCACAACGCAGGGCAGTCCCGCGATGTGGGTGGGGAAGGTTTCGATTAGAACGGCAAGCGCCGTTATGGTGCCCCCAAAGCCTTGGGGTCCCAGCCCCAAAGCGTTAATCCGCTCCAGCGCCCGGCGCTCCAAATCGGCGTAAAGGGGGTCGGGATTGGGGCTGTCCGTGGGTCGGGCAAGGGCTTTTTTTGAAAGCAATGCCGCTTTTTCCACGGTGCCCCCAAGCCCCACGCCCAAAATTACGGGCGGACAGGGGTTTGAGCCTGCTTTTTCAACGGTTTCCACGATAAAATCCAAAATATCCTCCTGGGAGCAGGAGGGCAAAAACATTTTCATGGCGCTCATGTTTTCGCTTCCAAAGCCCTTGGGCGCCAAAACAAGGCGAAGCCTGTCCCCGGGAACGATGGAGGTGTTTATGACGGCGGGGGTGTTGTCCCCGGAATTCACCCGACGCAGTGGGTCGGAAACAACGGATTTCCGCAAAAAGCCCCGCTCATAGCCCAGTCGGACACCCTCGTTGATGGATGCTTCAAAGTCTCCGCCGCTGATGTGCAAATCCTGCCCCAGCTCCGCGAAAACCACCGCCATGCCCGTGTCCTGACAGATGGGCAGTCCCTTTTCGGCGGCAAGCAAAAAGTTGTCCCGAAGGTCCCGCAAAACGCCCCGCCCTGCGGGAGATTTCTCGCTTTTCTCCGCGTTTTCAATAAGCCTTGCGGTTTCCGGCGGCAAAATCGTGTTTGCGCGGACACAAAGCTCCGCCACAGCTTCGGAAATTTGCCCTGTGCTAAGCTCTCTCATAATGTTAATCGTCCTTTCCGAGAATAAAAATGTCATTCGACAAAAGTAGTTGCTTTGCGGGGTTTTTCGCTCTTTACAAGGCGGGGAAAATGGGGTATTCTCTCATTACAGCTTATCCAAGTGGCACGCGTCAACGTGCCGGGCTCATATCTTTATCCCACAACCCTATTTGGCGGGCCGCAAGTTTTTGCGTCCCGCCGCTTTTTTTATTTTGCCACAACAGCGATTAAAACCCCCAAAGCGATTTGGAGAATAAGAATTACCGGCAGTCCAAAGGTAAAGGTTTTGTGCAGAGTTTTGTGGTGAAAAACATACATCCCCACAATTCCCCCAACACTGCCCCCCACAATGCAAAGCAAAAATAAAGCCGATTCCGAAACCCGCCGTGACCCCTTCCGCGCAAAGTGCTTGTCAAGCCCCATAACGAAAAAGGTGATAAGCGTCATGATGGATAGGTACATTACGAGGATGTATATGGGGTTTTTAAATAGAAATTG
>JAVVZC010000123.1:0-4299 GCA_036650755.1 Oscillospiraceae bacterium | reverse complement strand
TTTTTAATATAATTGGGGTTTGGTGCTGTAGCAGAAATAGGTCCAGCCTAGGTGTTTGTCGTAATAGGCTTTGTGGGTTCCGCTGCCCTGCACGAAGTTTGCTTGGAAAACTACGGCGGAGGACAGGAGTCTCTCGCCTTTTAAAAGTCTCAGGGCGGCGTTTACGCAGCGCTCGGAGGGGATTAGATTGTTGAAATATCTGCTGTTGGCGCCGTAATACTGACCGGGCTGTGCCAAAACCTCGGCGATTGTATTTGGGAATTCCGGGCTGGCTACTCGGTTCAAAACCACCTCGCCGACGCTCATTTTCCATTCGTCGGAAAGCCACTCTGAGCCTGCCTCCGCGTAGATTATCTTTGAAAGCAGCATCAATTCTTCGAACTTAATGTTTACTGTGTCTAATCCCAATTGGGAAATTTTTTCTCCCCGTGCCTGCTCTGCTGCCGTTCCGGTCTGATAGTCTCCCACCGTTGCGGATTTAACCATCAGCGCGGTGTAGTCCACGTCCGGTTCGTATGCTGCCCTTGCGCTCATGCTGAGCGCGAAAACAAGTGCAATTGCCGGTAGTATAGTTATAAGTTTCTTCATAGATAGACCTCCTTATTCCGGTTGTTAAACCTGAGCTGCGGGAACATCGTTTCTACAAGTCAGCACATGACTTGTGTCATTATAGCTTGAACGAAGTGCAAATCTTGTCATAAAACGAATGACAAATCCGCAAGATTTCCAGCACAGCTGTTTTTGCTGCAACGTCCCCACTGGCATAATGTATATGCGGGATATTGCGGCGCTATTCCCCACTTAGAGGGGATTGTATGCCCTTTTCTGCAAGGCATGTTGTAGATAATAGCAGAATTGACTTTAGAAAGCAAGCATTGTCAAATATATAACGTAATCTTTAGTAGTTTTATAAACAAATCATGTTACTATTTTGTATTAAGTTGTAAATATTTTCGCCGTTTTGCAAGTAATCTTGCATTTATCTTTATTTTAGAATATTTTTGCAATCCCCATTTTCGACCCGAAGCAAGCCCTTTTTCGGCGCAAAAACGCCCCAAAGCAAAAGACCGACCCGGAAATTGGGGTCAGCCTTTTGCTTTGGGGTAAAAAAGAAAAGCTATACTATTTAATTAAGGCATACATTATTATATGTAGCTCAATAGTTGAATTCGCAGTTGAAGTGGGCTTCGCCATTTGAAAGCCCTTGGATGGCAAAGCCGGTTTCCGTGGCAGCGCCCCGCATCTCAAGAACTTCGCCAAGTCTCGTTTCTCTGTTGAAGTTGATTGTAAAATCCACAATCCCCCGGTCACGATATTCCTCGGGCAAATAATCCACCGCAATTTTGCTGTAAACCGCGTTGTTAACGTGGTGGTTGCAGTCCAAATCGGAATAGTAGATGGGTCTTTGACCCAAAACGGGCAGGTTCTCGGGAAGCTTGATTTTTTTGCAGGGCAAGCAATCTGCCGCCCGTGGGTCCAGCTTCGGTGCCGGATAGGAAAGCGCCTCGGGGCGGAGCACCTTGCACTCATAGGGGTCGTAAAGCACCCAAGAGCTGGTGCCGGAGGCAAGCAGCTCCCCGTCCTCGCTCCGCGCCTCATAGTCACGGTTAAAGCGGGTGCCCTCCACACTGCGGAGCCAAGTGCTGGAGATGATGTTTTCGCCAAAGCCGGGCGCTCTGTTAAAGCGGACGCTCATCCGGGAAACCAAAAAAATTTGCTTGTGGGCGACGAGATATTCGTAGCCGTGATTTTGAGATTGGCTTTCGTCCCCGGCATTTTCGGAAAAAAGTCCCATTATCATGTGGAGATGCGCCAAATTCAGAGGGTTGCAGTCCGAGTATTTTATTGTTTCGCTTCTGCTGAAATGAACTCCGTCATACCATGTTTCCATTTTTCGCTCCATATCCGCCGTTTTTTTAAAAATTGTATTTGGGCAGCCGCTTTGGGCTGTTGCTTGCTTTTGATACATTTAGGGATTATAGCCTTTTTTAACTAAAATTTCAAGCAATAATGTGCAAAAGGCAAAAATTGCGCAAAATTTGTCACTTTTGGGGATTTGGGCTTTGTATTTGTTTTCAAGAGGTGTATAATGTCCGCAGCTTAATATCAAAATGGAGGAACATATATGTTTTCACAAATCATCAACACACTTAAAAATGACCGCAGAAAAATAATTTTCACCGAGGGTGAAGATGTTCGAATTCTCGAAGCGGCCGCAAGACTGCACACAGAGGACATTATGGATTGCATCCTTTGCGGCGATCCCGAAAAAATCAAAGCCGCCGCAAAAGCCGGTGGCTTTAATATCGACGGCATCGAAATCCTTTGCCCCGCCACCTATCCCGAGATGGACGCAATGGTCGACAAAATGGTCGAGCTTCGCAAGGGCAAAATGACCGCCGAGGATTGCCGCAGCGCTCTCCAAAAAAGCAACTACTTTGGCACCATGCTTGTAAAGCTTGGCAAGGCAGACGGGCTTTTGGGCGGCGCTACATACTCCACCGCGGACACTGTCCGTCCCGCACTCCAAATCATCAAAACAAAGCCGGGCAACAAAATTGTCTCCTCCTGCTTTATTTTGGCTCGCGAAACCGCTGAGGGCACCGAAAAATACGCAATGGCAGACTGCGCCATCAACATTGCCCCCTCTGATGACGACCTAGTCGAAATCGCATGCGAAACCGCAAACACCTCCCGTGTCTTTGGCATTGACCCCAAGGTTGCCATGCTCTCCTACTCAACTCTTGGCTCCGGCAAGGGCGAGTCTGTTGACATGGTTCGCTCCGCCACGGAAAAAATCAAGGCACTTAACCCCAACTTCGCTGTTGACGGTGAGCTTCAATTTGACGCCGCCTTCTCCCCCGTTGTCGCCGCCACAAAGGCAAAGGCTTCCGCCGTTGCCGGCAAGGCAAACGTCTTTGTTTTCCCCGACATCAACTCCGGCAACATCGGCTACAAAATCGCCCAGCGCCTTGGCGGCTTCGAAGCCTATGGCCCCATCCTTCAGGGACTGAACGCCCCCATCAACGACCTTTCCCGCGGCTGCAACGCGGACGAGGTCTACACCATGGCAATCATCACTCTGGGACTGAAATAATCATCAAATTACTGAGGATTTAGGCAATATTCCTTGACAATCCCCAAAATTTATGTATAATAGGATAGCTTGTTATGATTACAAGCTATCCTTGTCCCATTTATTGGGGCCATTAGTCCAGAAGGAGGTGTTCAAATGGCTAAGACAACAGAAAAATACGAGCTGATGTACATTATCAACCCCACCCTAAACGAGGAAGATACAGCAGCAGTCGTGGAAAAATTCAAAGCACTTGTCGAGCAAAACGGAACTCTTGATGAGATGGAGCTCATGGGTAAGCGCAAGCTTGCATATGAGATTAACTTCCTTTCAGAGGGTTATTACGTTCTTGTCAAGTTTACTTCTGCTCCCGATTTCCCCGCGGAGCTTGACCGTATTCTTGGTATCACAGACAGCGTAATTCGTTCCCTTATCACCGTTCGTTTCGAATAAGGAGTCAAAATTATGCTTAATCACATCACCATCATGGGTCGTTTGACCCGTGACCCCGAGCTTCGTTACACCCAGTCGGGAACAGCGGTCGCATCGTTTTCTTTGGCGGTTGACCGTGACTTTGCACCCAAAGACGGCGGTGAGCGCGCAACCGACTTTATCGATGTAGTCGCTTGGCGTCAAACCGGCGAATTCGTCTCAAAGTATTTCACAAAAGGCAGCATGGCAATCGTTCAGGGTCGCCTGCAAATTCGCGATTGGCAAGACAAAGAAGGCGGCAAGCGCAAAAGCGCCGAAGTCGTCGCCGACAATGTCTACTTTGGCGAGAGCAAGCGCCGCGACAACGGTGAAAGCAGCTATAACGACAATCCCCCGCCCAGAGCCTCAAGCAGCAGCTATGACAGCGCTCCCAAAAGCTCCGGCTCAGCTTTTTCCGAGCTGAACGACGGCGACGGCGATTTGCCGTTCTAAATAACAGAACCAAACTATTGATAGGAGGAAAAAACCTTGGCTTTCGATAAGGACAAAAATAAAGGTCGCAAACGCAAAAAAATCTGTCAGTTCTGTGCTGACAAAAGCGACAACATAGATTACAAGGACACTGTGAAGCTTCGTCGCTTCCTGTCCGAGCGCAGCAAAATCCTTCCCCGTCGCACAACAGGCACCTGTGCCGCTCATCAGCGCGAGCTGACTGAAGCAATCAAAAGATCCCGTCAAGTAGCACTCCTGCCCTACGTAACCGACTAAACCATTAAAAAACACCCGCCGTT
>JAVVZC010000122.1:0-4328 GCA_036650755.1 Oscillospiraceae bacterium | reverse complement strand
GCCGCCTCAACATCCTCAACCCCGTGTATAGTTTCCTGCATTTCCTCATTATAGATTGCAAATTGGTTTTTCCCGTTTCGCTTGGCGTAATAGAGCGCGGCGTCCGCCCGCTTGTAAAGCTCCCCGCAGCTTGCGCCGTTTTCGGGAAACAGCGCCACGCCGATACTACAGGAAAGGGAATAGACCAAGTCGTTTTTGCGGAAAGACCAATTGAAAACCCGAGAAATTTCATTAAGCTTTTGCAAGAGAATTTCTCCCTGTCCCAAGCCCTCCACAAAGACTAAAAATTCGTCGCCGCCCACTCTGCCCACAATGTCCGTTGCTCGGAAAAGGCGAGTTAATTGGTTTGCGACCTCGATGAGAGCCATGTCACCGCTGGCGTGACCCAAGGTGTCGTTAACGTCCTTGAAGTTATCAAGGTCAACGGTTAGAAGGGCGGCAAGCTTTATGGGGCTCTTGAGCCGCCGGTCAATAAGCTGCTCCGTGGTGGTTTTGTTGTAAAGCCCTGTCATTGCGTCCCGCTGAGCCTGCTCGGTTGCCTCGTAAAGCTCCCGCTTGTCACGGTCGATATCCGTAATGACGCCCACCGCGCGGCAGAGCCGATTGTCGGCGTCCACGATGGCGGTTATGGAAACACGGCACCATAAAAAATCACCATTGGATTTTTTGATGCGGAACTCACCTGTGGAGAAATGCTCGCCATCCTCAATTCTTTGGTAGGTTGCAAGACACCGCTCCTCGTCCTCGGGGGCAACAAGATGTTTTTCGATTATGCTTTGGGGGAAATTTTCAAAGTTGCAGGGATAGCCGAATTTCTTTTCAAATATTTTTGAGTGGAGCACACTGCGGGTAAGGGGGTTCCATTCAAAAATTATTTCTTGGGTGTCCTCGATGATGATGTCATAGCGCTGTTTGGCTTCCCGAAGCTGGTCTTGGGTTTCCTTAAGCTCCGTAATGTCGGTGAAACAGCAATATATCAGCGCCTTACCGCCGGGAGAGCTAAGCACGTCACCGCAGACCAACAGCCATTTTTCCTTGCCATCGGCAATGTTTACGCGCACCTCGTCACGGGTGGATTCAAGAGTTTCGAATTGCCTTGCAACGGACAAGCGAACCCTTTCCAAATCGTCGGGGTTCATAAAACAAGCCAGCCGATTTTGAAATTGCTCCTCAAGCTCCTGCTTTGAATAGCCCAAAAAACGGTAAAATCCGTCGTTTGCCTCAACCAAGGTGAAATGTTCGTCCGCGTGGCATTTGAACACACCGCCGGGGATGGCGTTGTAGATTGTGAGCAGCTCACGGTGGACGGCGGCAAGTGCGCTTTGGCTTTTTCTTCGGGAACTATTGACATAAAACGCAAGAAAAACCAAGATTGCAAGCAAGGCGCCGGAGAGGGCAAACGCCTGTTTTGTGAGGGCTGTGGCGCGGGACATGACAATGTCGTTTGGAATGACGGAAAGATAATACCAGTCGTTAATTTCCACGGGCATGTAGCTGAGTGTGCGCTTTTCGCCGTTCCAACTGTAGGAAATTCGACCGGTTTTGCCGCTTTGCATGTCCTGATACATGTCCTCCAGCTCCTCATCGGAAAGAGAGGAGCTGTGGAGACTTTTAAGGAGGTTTGAATAGCTTCGCTCGCCCTCGGGGCGATTGGTATAGGCGATAATGTTTCCGTTTGAGTTTGTAACGTAGCTGTAGCCCAAGCCGCCAAAGGACTTTACGGACAGCAACTTTTCCATTGAGGACATTACGAGCTGACCGTTTACGATGCCGATAATTTCACCCTTTCGATTGATGGGCGCGGTTACGCAAACAATGCTTTTGTTGCTGTCAACAGATTGCTCCACATCGCTGATGCAAATCTGCCCTTCCATAGCGCATTTGAAGTGCGTATGCTCTGCAATGTTGCCCAGCACCTCACCGCTTATGCCGTAAAGAGTGCCGTCGGCTGTGGCTGTTGTGATTGCCTCAAAGGCTTGGACTTGGCTGTCAAAAGCCTGCATGGCATTGAGTGTTTTTTTGGAGTTGATGGGTATGTCGTGCTGACCCAAATAGAAAGCAATTTCTTCAATCCGCGCCATGCTGTTGTAGATGCGCTCATGAATGAGAGCGACGGATTGAGTCGCGCTTTCCTGCACCACCTGATTGACCCGTTTTTGCTCCTCCATTTGAACCAAGCGAAGGTAGCCAAAAACGACAAATACGATTGTAATGACAGCAATGGCAAAAACCAGCAGATTGAGGAGCTCCTTTTTTGTGATTTTGGGATGAAGCTTCATGGTCATTCTCCAATCCGGGCGAAATGTGTGCACTACTTACAATTCTATACAAAGTATATTCCCAATTTCCTGTAAGTCAATATGAAATGTGCACAAAGCCACGGTAAATGCTATTTTAAGGGGCAAAAGGTCGTTTTATGGGACTGACGGGGCTGTTTAAGGTGTGAATTTTGCAAAAGCCCAACTGCCGCTGCTTCAAGGTCTTTTTTTATTTGGCGGCGGACAAAAGCTTTTGGTTAAAAAAGTGTTTATTAACAAATATTAAGATAAAAAAGCGGGTGCTGTTAAGGTTTTGTCGGTATATTGGGAGTGTGTTAAATAAAAGTCTAATTACAGTCCGGGGAGAGAGGTGCTACATGGATAAGGCGCGTCTGAAACTGAAAAAGGGAGACGCGCTGGCGGTGGCATTTGTGCTTTTTCTGGCGCTGGGTCTTGGCGCTCTTTTGGCGCTTAAGGCGGCGAAAACGGAAAACCCGGTGGCTTCCGTTTATCAGGACGGCAAGCTTCTTCACAGCATTGCCTTGCAGGAGGTCACAGAGCGGGAAATAATCAAGGTCGGCGGCGCGTTTCACAACGAAATCGCCGTGGAGCCGGGGCGAATTTGCGTTTTAAGCTCCGATTGCCCGGGCGAGGACTGCGTTCACAGCGGCTGGATTGAAAGCCCGGGACGGAGCCTTGTCTGTCTCCCAAATCGGCTGGAAATCCGTATAGAGGGCGGCGCGTCCCAAGTGGACGGCGTGGCAAGGTGAGGGGATGAAATCTGAAACAAGACGTGTGACCGAGGGCGCTGTTCTGATTGCGCTGGCGCTGGCGCTTTCCTATGTGGAGCGGCTGTTTCCGCTGGGACTTCTAATCCCCCTGCCCGGGGTGAAGCTGGGGCTTGCAAACATCGTCACCGTGCTCACACTTTACAGCTTGGGACCCGGCACGGCGTTTACCGTGCTTATTCTGCGCTGTCTGCTGGGAAGCTTTTTCGGCGGCGGAATTACGGGGCTGGCGTTTTCCATGACCGGGGGACTTTTGGCAATGCTTGTAATGTTTGCCGCAAGTCATCTGCGAATTCTTTCAATTTTCGGCGTGAGTATTTTGGGCGCCGCCTTCCACAATGTGGGGCAGGTTATGGCGGCGGTCGTTATGATGAAGTCGGCGGCTGTGCTTGCCTATTTGCCACCTTTGCTTTTGGTGGGGCTTTGCACAGGCTTTCTGACCGGCGCAATTACCTCCGCAAGCTTGGGAGCCTTGGATAAAAACGGGCTTTTGGCGAAAATAAAAAAAGGGAGGCAGCTCCTGTGATTGAAAGCATTATCGAAATTATCCTGCCGCCGATTATCGGCGTTTGTGAGTTAATCGGCATTTTGGTGGTTACAATTTCCGCATTGAAGGCATTTTGGGAATACCTTAAAAGCCTTTTTACGGGGAAAAGCACGGACTTCAAATTTGCGCTGGCTGAGGGGCTTGCCACAGGCTTGGAATTCAAGATGGCGGCAGAAATCCTTAAAACCGTGCTGGTGCGTGATATCAAGGAATTGGTCGTGCTGGGCGCGATCATTCTGCTTAGAGCGTTGTTGTCATTTCTTATACATTTTGAAATGAAGCATATATAAAACAGGGAGGAACTATTATGAAAAAAAGTCTTGCACTAATTCTGGCACTTGTTCTGCTTGTGGGTCTGATGGCAGGCTGTAGCGGAAACAAAAACGGGGCTGTTACAGCACCCTCGGAGCCGCCCGCCTCCGAAAAACCCGCTCCCCCGGCAGAGGGCGGCGCGCTTAAAACAGGGCTTGGCGTAATCACCGGCATTGCCTCATCCAAGGATGTGGGCGAAAAAGACGGCTTGGCACAGACGGACTCCACCATTGCCGCCGTTTTGTTAGACGAAAAGGGTGTCATCACCGACTGCAAAATCGACGGTGTTCAGGCAAAAATTGCCTTCGGCGCCGACGGAAAGCTAATCACCCCCATGGACACAACCTTCAAAACCAAAAACGAGCTGGGCACCGAATATGATATGAAAAAAGCCTCGGGCATCGGCAAGGAATGGAACGAGCA
>JAVVZC010000121.1:0-4330 GCA_036650755.1 Oscillospiraceae bacterium | reverse complement strand
CAATATTCCAAATAATTTACAAATTGGTGATATTTCATCCACTAAAACCGCTTGACTATTGCTTTCCGCACCATATAATATTGGTATGTGGTTATAAAAACGACCTGCGCCGGGGCGTGCGCCTTGGCAAAAGTTAACAAAACCACAAATAGAATTTTCGCCGCTGGCAGGCAGGAGTTTTTTATGGAAGGTTATGTTCATTTCAAGGACGTTTGCAAGCAATACAGGATGGGTGAAACCACGATTTCCGCCGCGGACAATGTGAGCTTTGACATTGACGAGGGGGAATTTTGCGTTATCGTGGGGCCCTCCGGCGCGGGCAAAACCACGGTGCTCAACATGCTTGGCGGAATGGACAGCTGCGACTCCGGCGTCATTCGCCTGAACGGCAAGGACATCTCAAAATACACACAAAAACAGCTTACAATGTACCGTCGGTACGAGGTGGGCTTTGTTTTCCAATTTTACAATCTGGTGCAAAACCTCACCGCCCTTGAAAATGTGGAGCTTGCCAGCGAAATTTGCAAGCACCCTCTGCCTGCGGACGAAACTCTCCAAAAGGTGGGGCTGGGTGAGAGAATGGGCAACTTTCCCGCCCAGCTTTCCGGCGGTGAGCAGCAGCGGGTTTCCATCGCCCGGGCGCTTGCGAAAAACCCCAAGCTTTTGCTCTGCGATGAGCCCACCGGCGCCTTGGATTACGTCACCGGCAAGCAGGTTTTGCAGCTTTTGCAGGATACCTGCCGCAACACGGGGCGAACCGTCATCGTCATCACCCACAACACGGCGCTCACCGCCATGGCGGATAGGGTCATCCACATAAAAAACGGCAGAGTTACGGAAATGACCGTCAACGAAAATCCAATTCCTGTGGAAAGGATTGAGTGGTAATGGGCAAAACCTATCGCAAAAACAGCTTCCGCACAGTCCGTCAAACCTTTGGACGCTTCGGCTCGATTTTCGCAATTGTTGCGCTGGGCGTGGGATTTTTGGCGGGGCTTATGTCCACAACCCCGGACATTCGCTACTCGCTGGACGCGAATTATGACGCAAAAGCCCTCTACGACATCCGTGTTCAGGGCGATTTGGGGCTGACGGAAAAGGACGTTTCCGCCATCAAAAATTTGGAGGGCGTGGCGGCTGTCATGCCCGCCTATGCTGCCGACGCCTTGGTTTCAACCAGCGGCGGAAACAGCATAACCACCCGATTTCATAGCCTGCCCGAGGAAAAAAACGGCGGCGCAAGCCTGAACAATTTGGAGCTTGTGGACGGACGTCTGCCCGAAAAAAACGGTGAATGCATTGTCATCCAAACCACTCCGGCGGAGCTGGAGGCTGTCAAAATCGGCGAAACAATTCAGGTTTTGGAAAAAAACAAAAACCGTGACAATATCTTCGCGGAAACAAATTTTAAGGTGGTGGGGATTGCCCATTCGCCCCAATATTTTTCCGGCGAAAAGGAATACACAAACGTTGGCAGCGGCACGGTTGACCTTGTTGCCTTCACCCCCGCGGGGGGCTTTGTGGAGGATTTTTTCACCGACCTTTACGTGACCGTGAGTGGCGCGGCGGACAAAATCAGCGCCTCCGGCGGCTATGACAAGCTGGTGGAGGAAACCCTTGCAAGCATCGAAAATATCAGCGGAGAGCGCTGCAAAATCCGCCAAGCGGAGGTTATAAGCGAAGCTGAAATTGCCCTTGCCGACGGCGAAAAGGAATTTGACGCCGCCAAGCTTTCGGCGGAGGAAAAGCTTTCCGCCGGGGCTTTGGAGCTTCAAAACGGCAGGCGTGAGCTTCAAAATGGCGAAAAAACCCTTGCCGACGGTCTGAAAAAGCTGGAGGACGGCGGGGCGGAGCTGGACAAAAACGAAAAGGCGCTGAACACCCAAGAGGCGGATGCCAAGGCGGGCTTTTTAAGCGGCGAAAAGCGGCTGGCGGAGGCTCAAACGGAGCTTGACAAAAACAGCGAGGGCTTAAAGCAAAAGCTGGCGGAGGCGGAAAAAAGCCTTGCCGCCCTTGGGCTGAACGCCGCCCAAAACAGCGCGTTTGGCGAGCTAAGGCGAGTTGTGGCGGCAAATCCGGGGCTTTTAAATGAGCTGCAAGCCTTGGAAACAAAGGGAAATCGGCTAAAAACCATCGGCGGGCGCTTAAAGGAAATTGGGGGGCTGCCCCCGGAGCAGCAGGCGCAATTTGCCGAGGAAGCCGGGGCGCTGAACCTTGAAGCCACAAAGCTTCGGGGCGAAATTTCCGCCATCAGCGCAGGCGAGGGATTTTTGGCATATCAGAGCGCCGCGAAAAAGCTTGCCCAATTGGGCGGGGGCGAGGCGTCCGCAACGGCGCTGAATTTGGGCGCTTTGGACGCCGCAAAAGCGGAGCTTTCCGCGGGGCAAGCCGCCCTTGACAGTGAAAAAGCGGCGCTTAACGCCCAAAAAGTACCCGCAATGGCGCAAATCGCCGAGGGCAGAAAAGCGCTGAACGCCGCCCGCAGTGAGCTTTTGCTGGCACGAAACGAATATAATTCCGGGGTCCGTTCGCTTGAAAAATCTCGGGCAAAGCTTCAAGAGGGCGAAGCAAAATTCGCCGAGGAAAGCAAAAAAGCCGAAACCGAGCTTGCCGCCGCGGAGAAAAAAATCACGGACGCCAAGGAGAAAATCGGGGATTTGACGCCGCCGAAATGGTACGTTCAAACCC
The DNA here is from genome assembly GCA_036650755.1 of Oscillospiraceae bacterium. GTDB lineage: Bacteria > Bacillota > Clostridia > Oscillospirales > Oscillospiraceae > UBA2658. The sequence continues at coordinate 1,642 of JAVVZC010000121.1, read as the reverse complement.
GTGAGGACAACGTCAGCTACAGCGCAATTCGGGAAAACACGGACAAGGTGGAGGCAATCGCAAAAATTTTCCCCGTGCTGTTTTTCCTTGTGGCGGCGCTGGTGGCACTGACCACAATGACCCGAATGGTGGAGGACGAGCGACTGCAAATCGGCACCATGAAGGCGCTGGGCTACAGCCGGGGCGCGATCATGTCAAAATATCTGCTCTACGCACTTTCGGCTTCGGTTTTGGGCAGTCTTGTGGGTCTCGGGGTGGGATTTCGCCTGTTCCCAACGGTGCTTTGGAGCGCCTACACCCAAGTTTATGTTTTGCCGGAGCTGCACTGCCCAATCATTTGGGAATACGCGCTTTCCACCACCCTTGTCGCCGTGGGCTGCACACTTGCCGCCACACTTTACGCCTGCTTTGGCAGTCTGCGGGAGCGTCCCGCAAACCTGATGCTGCCAAGGGCGCCGGAGCCGGGCAAGCGGATTTTGCTGGAGCGCTGCACCCCGATTTGGAAGCGGCTGAAATTTACCTATAAAGTCACGGCACGGAATATTTTCCGCTACAAAAAGCGCTTTTTCATGACCATAATCGGCATTGCGGGCTGCACAGCCCTGCTTGTTGCGGGCTTTGGGCTTCGGGACTCCTTTTCCGACGTTGTGAACCGCCAGTTCGGCGAAATCACAGGCTACGACATTTTGGCGCCTCTTGACGAGAACCAAAGCGGCGAGAACGCCGCGCTTCAAGCTGTTTTGCAGGACAAAAGCTTGGTTTCGGACAGCAGAGCGGTTTATTTTGAGACGCTGACCGCCAAGGCAAACGACGAGCAGGTGGAGCTTAGCCTGCTTGTGCCAAAAACCTTGGAGGATTTGGAGGGCTTTGCAAGCTTGCGGAAGCTTAGCAACGGCAAGCCCCTGCCGATTGATGAAAACAGCGTGATTATAACTCAAAAAGCCGGCGAAATTTTAAAGCTTTCGCCCGGGGACAGCCTTGAGCTGGTGGACAAAAACGGCGAAATCGGGCGCTTCAAAATCAGCGGAATTTGCGAAAATTATGTGCAAAACTATATTTATATGAGTCAAGCCACCTGCAAAGCCGCCTACGGCGAGAGCTTTGAGGACAACATGCTGCTCATCCGTCAGGCAAACGACAGCGAGGCGACAAAAAACGCGCTGGGCGCAAAGCTTTTGGAGAGCGGCGGGGTGAAGGGCGTTCGCTACATGGAGGACGCCGCCTCCGCGATTACGGGGATGCTTGGCAAAATCGACCTTGTGGTGCTGCTTATAATCATCAGCGCCGGCGTGCTTGCGCTGGTGGTGCTCTACAACCTGACTAATATCAACATTTCCGAGCGGGTCAAGGAGATTGCAACCATAAAGGTGCTGGGCTTCACCGACACCGAGGTTTACAGCTATGTAAATCGTGAGTCACTGCTGCTTGCCGCCATCGGGGCGATTGTGGGGCTGGTGCTGGGATTTTTCCTCCACAAATTCGTAATGATGAACGCGGAAAGCGCGCCGATTATGTTCGGGCGAAGCGTAAAATGGCTCAGCTATGTGCTGTCTGCCTTGCTGACTATTGGGTTTTGCTTTGTGATTGATTTGTTTATGCGGCGGAAGCTGCGGGGGATCAGCATGGTGGAGAGTATGAAGGC
>JAVVZC010000120.1:0-4335 GCA_036650755.1 Oscillospiraceae bacterium | reverse complement strand
CCCTTGTCCCGATTACTCAAAACATTGAAGCAGAAAATGGCGTCTGTGATGGATTTTATGTTTGGATTTACGATTGCCAAATCCAGCCCGGCTTGGAGCGCAAGAGTTAAAAATGCGGCGTTGACCTGCTCTCTTTGGGGCAGTCCGAAGGAGATGTTTGAGACGCCCAAAACGGTTTTTAGTCCCAGCTTTTCCTTCACAAGGGCAATCGCCCTCAGGGTTTCCGCCGCCGCCTCCTGCTGTGCCGAAACGGTTAGAGTCAGGCAGTCGATGATGATTTTTTCTTTTTTGATGCCATAGGCAAGTGCCTTGTCCAAAATGTGCTCGGCGATTTGGAGGCGCTCCTCCCCGGTGGCGGGAATGCCTTTTTCGTTCAGCGTAAGTCCGATGACGCAGGCTCCGTATTTTTTAACGATGGGCAGGATTTCGTCCAAAACCTTGTCCTCGCCGTTGACGGAATTTACAATTGCAATTCCGTTATAAGCCCTGAGCGCCGCCTCGATAACCTCCTTGTCGGAGGAGTCAATTTCCAAGGGGCAAGTGACAAAGCCTTGCAGTGCCTTGATATTTTTGACCATGACCGCTTTTTCGTCAAGCTCCGGCAAGCCCACATTGACGTCCAAAATATCCGCTCCCGCCTCCACTTGAGCTATGGCGGTTTTGAGGATGTAGTCGGTGTTTCCCGTCCGCAGTGCTTCCTTCAAAAGCTTTTTGCCTGTTGGGTTCAGCCGCTCCCCGATTATTTTCGCGCCGTCTATGACACAGGTTTCCGTGGCACTGCAAACGGCGGTCAGGGGTTTTATGGGCGCTCTTTTTGTGAATTTCCGCTTGTCCAGCTCGTTTTTAAGCAGGGCGATATATTCGGGCGTTGTGCCACAGCAACCGCCCACAACGGAAACGCCCAAATCCAGCAAAGCCGACATATCCGAAGCAAACTCTTGGGGAGAAAGGTCGTAGGAGTCGCTGTTAAGGTTTGGCAGACCCGCGTTGGGCTTTGCGATTATGGGCAGGTTTGTGTATTCGGCAAAGGTCTTGACGATTTCTGTAAGCTCCGACGGCGCAAGTGAGCAGTTCACGCCCACAGCGTCCACGGAAAGCCCGTCCAAAACCAGCGCCGCCTCCTTTGGCGAAACGCCCAAAAAGGTGCGCATGGATTTTTTGTCCTCATTTTTTTCGAAGGTCATCATGCAAAAAATTGGCAAATCGCTGTTTTCCTTTGCGGCAAGCACGGCGGCACGCAGCTCGCATAAATCCGTCATGGTTTCAAGAATGATAAGGTCAGCCCCGCAATTTTCGATTTGCTCCTTGTAAATTTCGTAGGCTTTTTCGAAGGAAAGACTGCCGATTGGCTGGAGCATTTCGCCGATGGGTCCCACATCCAGCGCCGTGAAACAGCCGTATTCCGCCCCCGCCTCCTTGGCGATTTTTACCCCGGCGGAAACCAGCTCCTTAACGGAATAGGGCGAATTTTTGAGCTTGTAGGCATTGGCGCCAAAGGTGTTTGCGCTTAAAATCATGGCGCCCGCCTTGGCATTTTCGCTGTGGATTTTTTTGACTATATCGGGATGGCTAAGGTTGTAGCTTTCGGGCAATTCACCCAGCCGAAGCCCGTTTTTTTGCAGCATTGTTCCCATGGCTCCGTCAAGCAAAACGTAGCCCTTTTGAAGTAGGTCAAGAATTTTATTTTCCACAATGCTCACCTCTTGTTAAATAATTGCAGTCACCTCGTAAAAGACAGCTATCGCAGGAAGTATAGCCGCCTGCTCGCTCCTGCCGTGAAAGCCCAATAATGGCGGTGACGGATTTTCGGGGGGTCAGGATGCCCTCCTCCGTTGCCATAAGCCCCAAGCGTTTTGGGGCGTTGAGCAGGGTCAGCAGCTCCTGCTGATGGTAAAGGGGCAGGTCGCCGTAGCCGATGCCGTATCTTTCTGTCAGGAAAAGGTTTTCGTTTTCGCTTTTGATGATTTGGCAAACCAAGTCGCAAAGCTGCTCCACATAGACCGAGGCGGCGGCGTCTAAAATCAGTTGACGCAAAACGTCAAACCTTGCCTGCATGATTATTTTGTCCGCCTCATTTGATAGGGTAAGGCAAAAAACCGCCGCCCTGTGACAGCCCTCAAGGTGGCGGCTGATGGATTTTCCCTTTAAAAGCAGAGAGCTTCCGCAAAGCAAAACCCCATCGTTTTTTTGCTCGATATCGAAATATGCGTACAAAAAACCGGGTTTGGCGGCTTTTTCCATGGTTTCGATGCAGGCGTCGCAAACCTCATCCACCGTCTTGTCCACGGCGGCTTGGTCTTGATAGCCCAAAAAGCGGAGAAGCTCTGCCTTGTCAATTTTTATTTGGATGGGTTTGTGGGTGTCGATTGTTTTCAGTCCCTTACAAAAGGTTTTGGATTGCTTGGGTAATTTTAATGGCGACATAGGGGTTGTTCATGGTGTAAAGGTGAATGCCGTCAACGCCGTTTGCGATTAAATCCACAATTTGGTCGATTGCATAGGCAATTCCGGCGTCCCGAAGGGCGTCCCTGTTGCCGCCGTAGCGGTTCATGATTTTTACGAATTTTATGGGCAGGCTCGCCCCGCAAAGCGAGACTAAGCGCTGGATTTGCTTCACGTTAACAACGGGCATAATCCCCGCCTGAATGGGCACAGTAATCCCCGCAAGGCGGCAATGCTCCTGAAAGGCATAGAAGTATTCGTTGTCAAAAAACAGTTGTGAGATGAGGTGGCTTGTCCCGCTGTCGATTTTCTTTTTCAGGTTCAGCACATCCGAAATTTTGCTTTCGCTCTCCGCGTGCCCCTCGGGATAGCAGGCGCCCGCAACGGAAAAATCACCGTTTTCAAGGATAAATTTCGTCAAATCGCTGGCGTGGAGAAAATCGGTTTTTGTTTTTAAGTCCGGGTTTTGGTCGCCCCGAAGCGCCAAAATATTGGAGACTTCCCCATCCTTAAGCTGGGACAGAATGTCCAAAACCTCGTCCTTCCCGCTGTTGATGCAGGTCAGGTGCGCCAGTGGCTCAATGTTGTATCTGTGCTTGATTATTTCCGCAATTTGGCAGGTTTTGTTGTCGGCAATGTTCCCGCCGGCTCCGTAGGTCACGCTGATAAAGTCCGGGTTCAGCCCTTGCAGACCCTCCAGCGCGTCAAAAACGGTTTCGATGTCGTTATCCTTTTTTGGCGGGAAAACCTCAAAGGAATAAACCGTTTTGCCTTTATTGAATTTGTCAATAATTTTCATTTTTCATATCAAGCCTTTCTGGTTTATGCTTGCAATATACCCATTTTCCTAATATTAGCACAATAATGACTTTTTGCAAGGCACGAAGCGAAATTTGCAAAAAAAGTTTGAAAATCCTCCAAAAAAAGCGTAAAAACCCGGCTCAAAATGAGTCGGGTTTTCAGGTTTTGGCTTTTTGTGGGCAGTTAAATGCCGAAGCCAGCCTTATTTAGCGCTCCAAGCGTCCTTGAATGGATTTTAGTGCGCCGGTTTTTTGAAGGGAGTAAATCAGCGCGCCCGAGATGACAGAGCCGCCCACAGTTGAAATCAGGAAGGGAATTATGTAGGCATAAAAGGCGATGTCACCCGCGGTTTTGCCCATGAACAGGAGGGCGATGGGATAGGCGCAGAGCCCGCCCAAAATTGCGGTGCCGAAAACCTCGCCCAACAGGGTAAGGGACAGCTTTTTCGTTTTTTTGTAGACCAAGCCGCACAAAAGCGCGCCGAACATGCTGCCGGGAAAAGCCATAAGGCTTCCCAGTGCCAAAAGGTTTCGGATTAGGCTGGCGGTAAAGGCAACGCCCAAGCCGTAAGCCGGCCCCAAAAGCACGGCGCAGATGATGTTTACAGCGTGCTGAACAGGTGCGCATTTGCTTCCGAACACCGGAAATGAAAGCAGGCTTCCCGCAACGGCGATGGCACAGAGCAGTCCTGCAAGGCAAAGCTTTTGGATGTTGGTTTTTTTCATTTTTTGTAAAAATCTCCTTTGAAATAATGCAGAGAAAACGGCAATAACAGCAGCGCTTCCCTGAGCTTTTGCGGAGAGCATTGCCCCCGCCGGAAAGTCGGTCGAGACTAAAGGTCTCCTCTCAAGCCGGAACACGGCTTCCCATCGCTGTTATACAGGACCTAGGGCGCTCCCCCTCTGTCCGCCACGGACTGACCGTGAATGCCGCTGCACATCCTTTCAAATGGAGTAAAAAAACAGGAGGCACCCGAATTGGGTGTCTCCGAAAAAATCAATTGCGACTTCCTACGGCGGCATTATCCGCATCAGGTAAAGGGTCGGGGTTTGAAACCCCCTCTCAGCCGGTTAAACCAGCTCCCCTGTTGAC
>JAVVZC010000119.1:0-4465 GCA_036650755.1 Oscillospiraceae bacterium | reverse complement strand
ACGAGTTTGGGGGCGCTGCTTCGCAACGCCCCCGTTGTGGGATATTTATGCTTTGGGAAGGTGGGTATACAGCTCCCGCTTCTCATAGCTTGTGTGAAGAATTTCGTGTGCCTTGTGGCTGCCCGGCTGCTCCAAAAATGTGCTGTAGATTTCCTTTACCACCGGGTTTTCGTGGCTTTTCCGCAGGGGCATATTTTTGTCCTCGTTGTAAAGCGCGGAGGCGCGGATGGCGCGGACGTCCCGAGTGTTGTGGACGTAGCCGGGTTGAATGGGCTGACCGCCGCCGTTTACGCAGCCGCCGGGGCAAGCCATTATTTCGATAAAGTCGTAGTGGGCTTCGCCGCTTTTGATGCTGTTCAGCAGCTTTGAGGCGTTTTCAAGCCCGGAGGTGACGGCGACCCGAACCTTTGTGCCGGCAAGGTCATATTCCGCTTCTTTAATGTCGGCAGTGCCGCGAACCGCTGTGAATTCAACGCTTTCAAGGGGTTTTCCCGTGACGATTTCCGCAACTGTGCGGAGGGCGGCTTCCATAACGCCGCCGGTGGCACCGAAGATGTGACCGGCACCCGAGGCAACGCCGAAAATCGGGTCGAACTTTTCGTCCGGCAGATCCTCAAAAACGATGCCGGAGCGGCGAATCATGGAGGCAAGCTCCGAGGTGGTGATGGAAACGTCGATGTCGGGGTAGCCGGAGGCGCTCTGGTCGGAGCGGGAGCGCTCAAATTTTTTCGCGGTGCAGGGCATGACGCTGACCACAAAAATGTCCTTGGGGTCAAGGTCGACTTTTTCCGCGTAGTAGGTTTTTGTCAGTGCGCCGAACATCTGCTGGGGGGACTTGCAGGAGCTGAGGTTGGGGATAAATTCCGGGTAGTGGTATTCGCAAAACTTGATCCAGCCCGGTGAGCAGGAGGTGATGAGGGGGAGATTTTCGCCGCTTTTGAGGCGCTCCAAAAGCTCGGTGCCCTCCTCCATTATGGTCATATCCGCCGCGGTGTCAACGTCAAAAACGGAGTCGAAGCCGATGCGGCGCATGGCGGCGACCATTTTGCCCTCCACATTTGTGCCCATGGGGAAGCCGAAGCATTCGCCCAATTGAGCGCGGACGGCGGGTGCGGGGGCGATGACAACGTGCTTTGTTTCGTCCGCCAGCGCCGCCCAAACCTTTGAGGTGTCGTCGTGGACTGTGAGCGCGCCCGTGGGGCAAACCTGAATGCACTGACCGCAGTTTATGCAGGCGGTTTCGTCCAAAAGCATCTCGAAGGGTGAGCCGATGTGGGTGTTAAAGCCACGACCGATGGCACCGATAACGCCCACACGCTGGATTTTTTGGCAAACGGCGACGCAACGGCGGCAAAGAATGCACTTGCTGTCGTCACGGATAAGGTGGGGGGAGCTGGTGTCGATTTCGAACTTCATTTTGCGGTTGCCGAAGCGCTCCGAGTCAACATTGTATTCGGCGGCAAGGGTTTGCAGCTCGCAATTTGTGGAGCGGGAGCAGGTGGTGCAGTCGGCACGGTGGTTGCTGAGGATAAGCTCCAAGGTTTTTTTGCGGTAATCGTGAAGCCGCTCCGTGTTTGTGAAAACCTGCATGCCATCCGCCGCGGGGGCAACGCAGGCTGCCATAAGCCCGCGGGCACCGGTGACTTCAACAAGGCACATGCGGCAGGCACCGATTTCGTTGATGTCTTTCAGGAAGCAAAGTGTGGGGATGCGAACTCCGGCGCGAACCGAGGCATCCAGTATGGTGGAACCCTTTGGCACGTCAACGGCAATGCCGTTTATGGTTAGATGTATCATTTCATCCATTGTTGATTCCGTCCTTTCTATGCCTTGATTATTGCGCCCAGACGGCAGTTTTCCATGCAAACGCCGCATCTGATGCACTTGTTTTGGTCAATAACGTGAAGGTGGCGAACCTCGCCCGAAATGGCGGTAACAGGACAGTTGCGGGCGCACATTGTACAGCCCTTGCACTTTTCGGGGTCGATTTCGTATTGGATGAGCTTTTTGCAAACGCCGGCATGGCATTTTTTCTCGATGATGTGGGCGTCATATTCCTCACGGAAATAGCGGATGGTGGAAAGCACCGGGTTGGGGGCGGTTTGTCCCAAGGCGCAGAGGGAGTTTGCCTTGATGTAGTCGCAAAGCTCCAGCATTTTTTCGATGTCGCCGGGCTGACCCTTGCCGTCGGTGATGTTTGTGAGCATTTCCAGCAGTTTTTTTGTGCCCAAACGGCAGGGTGTGCATTTTCCGCAGGACTCGTCCACCGTGAAGGCAAGGAAGAATTTTGCGATGTCCACCATGCAGTTGTCCTCGTCCATGACGATAAGACCGCCGGAGCCCATCATGGAGCCGATGGAGATAAGGTTGTCGTAGTCGATGGGAACGTCAAGCTTTGAGGCGGGGATGCAGCCGCCGGAGGGACCGCCGGTTTGCGCCGCCTTGAACTTTTTGCCGTCGGGGACGCCGCCGCCGATGTCGTCTACGATTTCACGGAGGGTGGTGCCCATTTCGACCTCCACAAGACCCACGTTGTGGATTTTTCCGCCCAAGGCGAAAACCTTGGTGCCCTTGGATTTTTCGGTGCCCATGGCGGCAAACCAGGGCGCGCCGTTAAGGATGATTTGGGGGATGTTGGCATAGGTTTCAACGTTGTTGAGGATGGTGGGCTTTTGCCAAAGACCCTTTAGCGCGGGGAAGGGCGGGCGGTTGCGGGGCTCGCCGCGGTGACCCTCGATGGAGGTCATGAGGGCGGTTTCCTCGCCGCAGACGAAAGCGCCGGCGCCAAGCTTTAGCTTGATGTCAAAATCGAAGCCGCTGCCGAAGATGTTTTTGCCCAAAAGTCCGTAGGCACGGGCTTGGGTGATGGCGATTTTAAGGCGCTCAACCGCGATGGGATATTCCGCGCGGACGTAGATGTAGCCCTCGGTTGCGCCGATTGCGAAGCCGGCGATTGCCATTGCTTCAAGGATGACATGGGGGTCGCCCTCCAAAACGGAGCGGTCCATAAAAGCACCGGGGTCGCCCTCGTCCGCGTTGCAGCAGACGTATTTTTGGTCGGCGTCGTTGCCGGCGGCAAATTTCCACTTGATGCCTGTGGGGAAGCCGCCGCCGCCCCGACCACGAAGCCCGCTGTCGGTGATGGTTTTGATAACTTCCTCGGGGGACATTTCGCAGAGGACTTTTTCAAGGGCAAGGTAGCCGTCAAAGGCTATGTATTCGTCGATATTTTCGGGGCAAATGCGGCCGCAGTTGCGAAGGGCGGTGCGCTTTTGTTTTTTGTAGAAGGGGGTGTCGTTCAGGCTTTGGGTGCCCGCCTCGGTGACGGTTTCGTGGTAGAGCAGGGAGGAAACGGGCTTGCCGCCCACAAGATGCTCACGGACGATGGTTTCAACGCTGTCCGCCTCGATGCGGCTGTAGAAGCTGCCCTCGGGGTAGACGATAACGATGGGGCCAAGGGCGCAAAGTCCAAAGCAGCCGGTGGTGACAAGCTGAACGGAGTTTTCAAGCCCCGCCTTTGCGATTTCCTCAACGAATTTGTCGTGGATTGCGGAGCTTCCCGAGGAGTGGCAGCCTGTGCCGCCGCAGACCATGACGTTGTATTTGTAGTGGTGATTGCCGGGCTTATTGTCACGAAGGGCGACGATGTCCTTCATTTGTTCGCGTATTTGGTTCAGTTCCTGCACGGTTTTCATATTCCTAACTTCCTTTCAAGTTAAAGTATTTCCCTTGGGTGGCGGCAAAAGCCTCCGCGCATAGGGTGAAGGCGGAGAATGTTTTTGTTGGAGCTGCGCCTTAATACTTTGCCAGGATGTCCGGAATCATTTCCGGCGTAATTCGTCCATAAACCTCGCTGTTGATGGTCATAACGGGGGCAAGCCCGCAAGCGCCCAGACAGCGGCATTCTTCGATGGAAAATTTGCCGTCGGGGGTGCTTTCGCCGGTGTCGATGCCCAGTTCTTTTTTGACCCGGTCAAGGATTTCACCCGCGCCCTTAACGTAGCAAGCGGTGCCGAGACAGACGGAAACCCGATACTGCCCCTTTGGATAGAGAGAAAATTGGGCGTAGAAGGTGGCAACGCCATAGACCTCGGAAAGAGGCAGGTCAAGCCCCTTGGCGACCATTTCCTGAACCTCGATAGGGAGATAACCGTAGATTTCCTGCGCTTTTTGCAGCGTGGGAAGCAGTGAGCCGGGCTCTGCCGCGTATTCATTTAAAAACGCCTGAAGCTGGTCCGACTGCTCCTTTGTACCGGCAAAGGGTACAGTGCTCTTACTCATTTATGTGACCTCCTGCAATTATGTTAATAAATTGACGTTAAAAATCTAGCACACCGAGGTATTATACAACATAATAAAGCAATTATCTACACATTTTAAGATATTTTATTTATTATTTTTAGGCTTAAGGCTCAAAGTTTTTACAATATTCCAAGTAATGGCAAATTCGCCGTGGCGGGAGAAA
>JAVVZC010000118.1:0-4518 GCA_036650755.1 Oscillospiraceae bacterium | reverse complement strand
TGAAGGTAGCTTAGCGCATCCGAAAGTGAGCCGATGCTATCAATCAGCCCGCAGGAAATTGCCTCCTCCGCGTCAATCACACTGCCAACGTCGTTTGCAAGTTCGCTGGTGCGAAGCATATATTCCATCAGCTTTTCCCTTGAAATATGGGAATTTTTCATGATGAAGCCGATTACCCGCTCCTGCATTTTTTCAAAATAATTAAAGGATTGGGGCACCGCTATTACAAGCCCGTTCATCCGCACGGGATGGATTGTCATTGCCGCCGAGGGGGCGATGTAGCTTCGCTTTGCCGCCACGGCAAGGGGCACGCCGATGGAATGCCCGCCGCCCAAAACAATGGAAGCCGTGGGCTTTTTCATGCCCGCAATCAGCTCCGCAATTCCCAAGCCCGCCTCAACATCGCCCCCGGCGGTGTTGAGCAAAACCAAAAGCCCGCGAATTTCCTCGCTCTCCTCAATGGCGGCGACAAGGGGCATAATATGCTCGTATTTCGTGGTTTTTGCCTGCTCGTGCATGATTTGGTGCCCCTCGATTTGCCCCACAATGGTGAGGCAGTGGATAAGCCCCGAGGCGGCGCCAAGGCTTGAAGCGCCCAGCTCCTTAATGCTTTCAGCTTGCTCACAAAGCTCAGCTTCGCTGTTCTCATCCTGATTGTTTTTGAAATTTTTCAAATTAAAAACCCCCGTTTCTGCATTAGCATGTGCAGAAACGGGGGTTTTAGTAATTGGTGTTATTTTTCGGCGTAGACTGATTTTATGCCCTTAAAGGTCATGTAGCAGTCGAACTTTGAAACGGTTTCGTAGGGTGCGTGCATGGAGAGCACGGGCACGCCCGCGTCGATGGTGTCGATGTCCCGCTCCGCCATATACATGGCAACGGTTCCGCCGCCGCCCTCGTCCACCTTGCCCAGCTCCGCCATCTGCCAAACAACGCTGTTGTCGGCAAAAATGCGGCGCAGACGTGCTACGACCTCGGCTGAGGCGTCGTTGGAATCGGACTTGCCGCCGTGACCCGTGAATTTGCAAATGCCCATGCCGTAGTTGATTTTTGCGGCGTTGCGCTTTTCGGAGATTTCCGGGTAGTTGGGGTCAAAGGCGTTGCAAACGTCCGCGGAAACGCAGAAGCTGTTTGCAAAGCAGTGGGAAAGCTTGACGCCTTGGGCGTCGCAAAGGTCGCCCATAAAGCGCTCAAAGGCGTGGCTTTTCATGCCGGAAACGCCCTCGGAGCCGATTTCTTCCTTGTCGGCAAGGATGCAAACCGCTGTTTTTTCGGGGTTGGGGCTTGCGATGATGGCGGCAAGCTCCGCATAGGCGCAAACTCTGTCGTCATGGCCGTAGCCCGCGATTAGACTGCGGTCAAGACCCACCTCGCGCACATCATAGGCGGGGACGGCGCAAAGCTCGGCCGAGAGAAAATCCTCCTCGATGATGCCGTATTTTTTGTTGAGCAGGTCCATAATTGCAAGCTTAACACGGTCCTTGACGTCCTCGCTGTCGGGGATGCTGCCGATAAGCAGGTTCAGGCTTTCGCCGGGGACAAACTCCGCGGCGGATTTTTTCCGCTGTTCCTTGTTCAGATGGGGCAGCAGGTCGGTGATTTGGAAAATCGGCTCGGACTTGTCCTTTCCGATGCAAACCTCAACGCTTGTGCCGTCCTTAAGGGCGACAACGCCGTGTAGCTCCAAAGGAATTGTGAGCCACTGGTATTTTTTGATGCCGCCGTAATAATGGGTTTTTAGGTAGCAAAGCTCGCTGTCCTCATAGAGGGGCACCTGCTTTAGGTCAAGGCGGGGGCTGTCAACGTGGGCGGCGGCGATGATGGAGCCTTCGGAAAGGGGCTTTTTGCCGATGACGGCAAGCATGAGCGCCTTGCCACGGTTGGATGAATAAATTTTTGTGCCGGCTTCAATTTTCATGCCGGCGGTGTAGGGCACAAAGCCCGCCTTTTCGGCAAGGGCAATGCCGGCGCGAACAGCTTCACGCTCGGTTTTTGACTCATTAAGGAAAGTCATATAAGCCTTGCAATAGTCCTCGCAAAGGTCTTTTTCCTTTTGGTCGATTATATCGTAGCCATTTTTTTGGGCGTAAAAGAGCTTGTCCGCTCTCTCGGATTTTTCCTTAGACATGTTTCGTTCCTCCAAAATTTATAAATAGTTAGCTGCCTACGCAGATATTATGTGCTCAAAAAGCGCTTTGCAACGGGCTTTAAAATCTTCCTCACTGCCGTCGTTTGAGATGCAGTGGTCGCAAAATTCTTCAAAAAACTCGTTGGGCTGCTGGGCGGAAACCCGAAGTGCGGCGTATTCGCTTGAAATTCCCTCCCGCTTCATCAGCCTTTGGATGCGAAGCTCGGTGGGCGCCGTGACGCCGATTGTCGCCTTGCAACGGGCGGAAATTCCGCTTTCGATGAGGGCGATGGCGTCGATTGCGGCAAGCTGACCGCCGTTTTTTGCGTGGTTTAGGAGAAGGCGGGAAACCTCACCGTCCACATATTCGTGGGTGATTAGGTTCAGCGCCAAAAGCTCCTCCGGGTCGGAAAAGACAATTTTTCCCAACGCCTTGGTGTCAAGAGTTCCCTCGGGCACAGCGCCGGGGAAACGGGCGTTAATCTCGTCCAAAAGCGGTCGGCATTCACGGAGCAGGCGATGGTAAACCTCATCGCAGTCGATGATAAGCCCGCCCAAATTGCGAATTTCCGTCAGCGCGGTGGTTTTTCCACAGCCTGTGCCGCCGGTTATGCCAAGGATTGTCATGCTCTCCGCAAGCGCCGTGAAAACTTCGTTTTCGGAAAGCGCGCCCTCCCGCAAAATTTTGTAGGGGGCTTGGGACAGGTCAATAATCGTTGACTCCCTGCCAACATTTGAGACGCCGCCGTCGATAATCCCCTCAATTTTGCCGTTGAAATAAGCGGAAACCTGCTCCGCGGTCACAGGGCTTTTTTCCCCGGAGGGATTTGCCGAGGGGGCGGCAAGGGGCAGGGCGCATTTTTGCAAAAGCTCCAAGGTTTTTGGGTGGTTCGGACAGCGCAAGCCGATGGTTTCGCCGCCTGCGCGGACGATATCGGGGATGCCCGGCTTTGCCTTTAGAACGATGGTGAGAGGCCCCGGCCAAAAGCGTTTTGCCAAGGCAAAGGCGCATTTTGGCACGGCGGTGCAAAGGTTTTCGATTGCAGTTTCGTCGTGAACCATAAGGCTGAGGGGCTTGTTTTCGGGTCTGCCCTTCACCTCAAAAATACGGGCGACGGCGGCGGCGTCAAAGCCGTTTGCCGCCAAGCCGTAGACCGTTTCCGTGGGCACGGCGACAAGACCGCCGCCCCGAATTATATCCGCCGCGGGGGAAATATCCGCCGCGAAAACTTGAGTTTTCATTTTAAAACCTTCTTTACGCGCCGGCTGCCGCCTTCATGCGCTCTGCCTGATCGGCGGTGATGAGGGCGTCCAAAATTTCGTCCAAATCACCGTTCATGATTTGCTCGATTTTGTAGAGGGTCAGCCCAATGCGGTGGTCGGTGACGCGCCCTTGGGGGTAGTTGTAGGTGCGGATGCGCTCGCTGCGGTCGCCTGTGCCCACCTGACTTTTGCGCTCGGCGGCAAGCTCGGCGTCCTTGCGCTGGCGATCCGCCTCGCAAAGGCGGGAAGCAAGAATTTTCATTGCGCGGTCACGGTTTTTGTGCTGGCTGCGCTCGTCCTGACACTCCACCACGGTGCCTGTGGGCAGGTGGGTGATGCGGATGGCGCTCTCGGTTTTGTTAACGTGCTGACCGCCCGCGCCGCTGCTGCGGAAGGTGTCAATTTGCAGGTCGGTGGGGTTGATTTCGAACTCGACCTCGTCCACCTCGGGCAAAACGGCAACGGTGACGGTGCTGGTGTGGATGCGACCTGAGGCTTCGGTGTCGGGCACACGCTGAACACGATGGACGCCGCTTTCGAATTTCAGGCGTGAATACGCGCCCTCGCCCTCAATGACGAAGCTGACTTCCTTTATGCCGCCGATTTCCGTTTCGTTGATGTAGGCGATTTCGGATTTCCAGCGCTTACTTTCGGCGTACATGGTGTACATGCGGTAGAGGTTGTAGGCAAAAAGTGCCGCCTCCTCGCCGCCTGCGCCGCCGCGGATTTCCACGATGACGTTTTTGCTGTCGTTGGGGTCGGTGGGCAAAAGGAGAATTTTAAGCTCCTCCTCAACCTCCGCCATGCTGTGCTTTGCTTCCTCGAACTCGTCCCGAAGCATTTCCTTAAAATCGGGATCGTCCACACCGGCGTCCAAAAGCTCCTTGGCTTCCTTGGCGGTGTCTTGGAATTTGCAATATTTTCGGTAGGTTTCCACAACCGGGGTCAGTTCTTTTTGGTCCTTTGCAAGCTTCGCGTAGAGCTCCCGGTCGTTGTAAACCTCCGGCTCGCCCATCCGCTGCTCGATTTCCGTATATTTAACTTCAATTTGCATTAGCTTTTCAAGCATATAGGTTCTTCCTCACAATTAAATTTCAAAAATGTCCACTAATAGTATATTGTACCAC
>JAVVZC010000117.1:0-4524 GCA_036650755.1 Oscillospiraceae bacterium | reverse complement strand
CATCTTCCTCAAGCTCTCCACCGCTCGTTTCTCCAACCGAGAAACCTGCACCTGTGACACCCCCATTACTCTTGCCGTGCAATCCTGTGTCATGCTGTGAAAAAACCTCAGCGCAATCACGCTCTGCTCCCGCTCCGGCAGGCGACCTATTGTTTCCCGCAGGGCGACTTTTTCCACCAGCTTGTCCTCCTGACCGTAATCCCCCAAAACGTGCTCTAAGGTAAAGCCCTCGTCGCCGTTTTCCTTTTGCAGGGATTCCGTTGGCCCCACCGCCGTTTCCGCTGTTGCGATTTCGGCAACGTCAAAGCCGGTATATTCCGCAATTTCCGAAAGCGTGGGTTCCCTGCCCTGCTCCTGCTCCAAGGCGTTGCGGGCGTTTCTAATCACCTGTGCCTGCTCCTTAATTCCACGGCTGACCTTTACGGCACCGTCGTCCCGAAGGAACCTTCTTATTTCCCCGGAAATTTTTGGCACGGCATAGGTGGAAAACTGGGTGCCATAGCTCTCGTCAAAGCCTGTAATCGCCTTTAAAAACCCAACACAACCAAGCTGATACAAATCATCTGCATCAACTCCCCTGCCAAAAAACCGCCTTGCAATGCTCCAAATCAGCCCGGAATTTTCAACAATCAGGCGCTCTGTCGCGTCGTTATCTCCGTCCTTGGAAGCTCTCAGCGCCTCTGCCATGCCCTCCATCATCGAGATGAGGGGCGTCCTGCGAGCTGACGTTGCATATAAATCGTTGTGCCCTTCCCCTGCTGGGAGCGGACACGCACCTTGTCCATAAAGCTTTCCATAATCGTAAAGCCCATGCCGCTTCTGTCCGAACCGCCGGTGGTATACATCGGTGCCCGCGCCCTTGGGATGTCGGGAATGCCAACGCCGCTGTCTCGAACCGTTATTTCCAGCGTGTTGCCGCTAAGCACTCTGGCACGCAGCCAAATTGTGCCGATAACACCGGGATAGGCGTGGACAATACAGTTTGTGACCGCCTCGCTGACCGCGGTTTTAATATCGCCCAGCTCCTCAAGGGTCGGGTCAAGCCTTGCCGCAAAGCAGGCAATGGTCTGACGGGCAAAGCTCTCGTTAACGCTGCGGCTGGGAAAATCAATCTTTATGTAATCCAAATCTTTCATCTTTTTGTATTCCTTTCTCAGTTTTTCGTAACTATGCTGATCACCCTGTCAACGCCGGAGGCGTCCAGCACCCGCAGGGGTTGTCCTTGGGGATTTTCAACCCATGCCTTGCCGCCCATCTCGTTCATCCGCTTGTAAACCCGAAGAATAACGGCGATGCCGGAGCTGTCCATAAAGCTCAGCTTGGACAAATCCAACACACAGTCGTGGGGCATGTACTCGTCAATGGTGCTGTCAATGCTTTTCATGGCGCTTTTCGCGTCGTGGTGATCCAATTCGCCCGCAAGCTCCAAGGTCAGCCTGCCGTTGTTGTATGCAGTGTATATTTTCAAATTCAATACCTCCACCCAATTTCTTTGCAGGGAAATAAAAAAACAACAGCGTAAGCAAATACTGCTTACGCTGCTATTTTATGTTAAATGTGTTAAAAAACCTGCCGAATAATGTCAGACGCTAATTATTTCAGCTTGTTGAGGCTCTCCTTAAGGTTGTCGATCAGGGCTTTTGCTCTGTCGGCACGTTCCTTTTCGGTGGCGACGACTTTTTCGGGAGCCTTCGCCAAAAACTTCTCGTTTGAGAGCTTTGCGATTTGCCCGTCGTATTCCTTTTGAGCTTTTTCGATGTCCTTTTCGATGCGGGCGCGTTCCTTTTCAAAATCCACCAGCTCTGAAAGGGGCATAAACATGCGGGCTTCGTCGGTGACGACGGAAACCATTCCCTGAGCTTCGTCGGGAGCAGTGCTTGAAACAGTAACCTCGGAGGCATAGGCAAGCTTAAGGAAATATGCCTTACAGCTTTCAAAAACCTCCGCCTTGTCGCTGACAACGATAAGGTGGGCACGCTTGGAGGGGGGCACGTTCATTTCGGAACGGCGGGAGCGGACTGCCTTGATGGCGGTCATAACGGTTTCGAAGTTTGCTTCGTCCTTTGTGAAGGAAAGGCTCTCCGAAAACTCGGGGTAGCTTTGGAGCATCAGCATGTCGCCGCTGTGGGGCAGTGCCTGCCAAATTTCCTCGGTGATAAAGGGCATAAAGGGGTGAAGCAGCTTGAGGATTTCCACAAGCACAAAAAGCAAAACCTTTTGTGCGGAAAGCTTGTCCGCCTCATTTTCGCTGTAAAGGCGGGGCTTTGTCAGCTCAATATACCAGTCGCAATAGCTGTCCCAAATAAAGTCATAGACCTTTTGCGCCGCAATTCCAAGCTCATAGCTTTCCATGTTGCTTGTGACCTCCGCCACAACACGGTTCAGCTTTGATAAAATCCACTTGTCCTCGGTTTCCAGCTTTTCGGGAAGCTCAATTTTGTCGATGGTCAGGTTCATCATCACAAAACGGCTGGCGTTCCAAATTTTGTTTGCAAAGTTGCGCATTGCCTCACAGCGCTCGGTTAGGAAGCGGGTGTCGTTTCCGGGGCTGTTGCCCGTAACAAGGTTAAAGCGCAGTGCGTCGCAGCCGAATTTGTCCACCATGTCCAGCGGGTCAATGCCGTTGCCAAGAGACTTGCTCATTTTGCGTCCCTTGTCGTCACGAATTAGCCCGTGGATGAAAACGGTGTGGAAGGGCGGGCGCTTTGTGTGCTCACAGCCGGAGAAAATCATTCGCGCAACCCAGAAAAAGATGATGTCATAGGCGGTTACCAAAACGTCGGTGGGATAGAAGTAGTCCATATCCTCGGTTTTGTCGGGCCAGCCAAGGGTTGAGAAGGGCCAAAGCGCGGAGGAGAACCAAGTGTCCAAAACGTCCTCGTCACGGCTGATATTTTTGCTGTGGCAGTGCTCGCACTCGGAAGCGTCCTCACGGGAAACGGTCATGTGCCCGCAGTCCGCGCAGTACCAAGCGGGGATTTGATGCCCCCACCAAAGCTGGCGGGAAATGCACCAGTCGTGGACGTTTTCCATCCAGTTGGTGTAAATTTTTGAGAAGCGCTCAGGGACGAATTTGATTTCCCCGTCCTCCACAACTCGGATTGCTTCCTTGGCAAGAGGCTCCATTTTTACGAACCATTGAGCGGAGATTATCGGCTCAACATCGGTGCCGCAACGGTAGCAGGTGCCAACGTTGTGCTGATGCTCCTCGATTTTTTCGATAAGCCCCAAGGCTTCAAGGTCGGCAACAATGACCTTTCGGGCTTCGTAGCGGTCAAGCCCCTGATATTTTCCGCCAAGCTCGTTAATTGCGCCGTTGTCGTCCAAAATGCGGATGACCTCCAAATTGTGGCGCAGACCAACTTCAAAGTCGTTGGGGTCGTGGGCGGGGGTCATTTTAACACAGCCGGTGCCGAAGCTCATGTCGCAGTAATCGTCCGCGACGATGGGGATTTCTCGGTTCATAAGGGGCAGCAGGCAGGTTTTTCCAACCAAATGGGTGTAGCGCTCGTCATTGGGGTTAACGGCAACGCCGCTGTCGCCAAGCATGGTTTCCGGGCGGGTGGTGGCAACAACGATATAGCCGCTGCCGTCTGTGAGAGGATAGCGCAGATGCCAAAGGTGCCCGGGCTTGTCCTTGTATTCCACCTCCGCGTCGGAGAGGGCTGTTGTGCAGTGGGGGCACCAGTTGATGATGCGGCTGCCCTTATAGATAAGTCCTTTTTCGTAGAGGGAGACAAAAACCTCACGAACTGCCTTGCTGCAGCCCTCGTCCATTGTGAAGCGGGCACGTTCCCAATCGCAGGAGGCACCAAGCTTTTTTTGCTGCTCCACGATGCGGCTGCCGTATTTTTCCTTCCAAGCCCAAACCCTATCCAAAAACTTTTCACGTCCAAGGTCATAGCGGGTCAAGCCCTCCTCACGGAGAGCCTCCTCAACCTTGATTTGGGTGGCGATGCCCGCATGGTCATAGCCGGGCACCCAAAGCGCCGCAAAGCCCTTCATCCGCTTGTAGCGGGTGAGAATGTCCTGAAAGGTTGCGTCCATGGCGTGACCCATGTGGAGCTGCCCTGTGACGTTTGGCGGGGGCATGACGATTGTAAAGGGCTTTTTCTCGGGGTCGCGCACGCCCTTGAAGGCGCCGCCCTTCTCCCACATTTCGTATATGCGATTTTCTACCTCTTTGGGTTCGTAGACCTTTGAAAGCTCTGTTTCCATTTTATCCTCCGTTTAGCTGTAATGAAATTTGTGCAAAAAAAGAAAAACGCCCGGGGCTAATGCCCAGGGCGAGATTATCGCGGTACCACCTGAATTCGGCGCAATGCGCCGCACTTGAACTCTTAACGCGAGAAACGGCGCGGATTTTGAAGCCGCGCGGCTCAAGGGCGACCCGCAGTAGCCGCACGGAAAGCTTTCACCAAACGCTTTCTCTCTAAATCGTGCGGGGAACCGCTCCTCCCCATCAGTGCCTTTACATATGACTGACATTATAAATTATTATAATCTGTTTGTCAAGATTATTAA
>JAVVZC010000116.1:0-4563 GCA_036650755.1 Oscillospiraceae bacterium | reverse complement strand
TTCTTAATATTTATATGCCGAAGCAGTGGGTTTATGACAGTTAATTTGCACCAAAAAAATAACTAAATAATTTTTGGAACTTTATGCAAATTTCTTCGTCTAAACTTCACATTATAATATAATTAAAAGGAGCCATACATGAAAAAAATTATCTGCGCACTGCTGGCAGTCTCCATGCTGTTTGCATTTACCGCCTGCGGCAAGAAGTCCGCCCCTGAAAAAACCCCCGCCCCCTCCGAAACCCTTAAGGTCGAAGGCGCCGAAAAGGACACAGACACAGACAAGGAAACCCCCGCTCCCTCCGATAAGCCCGGCGATGAAGCCAAAGCTTCCGCCGCTCCCTCCACCGCACCCTCCGCAAAACCCACTCCCAAGCCCACGGCAAAACCCACGCCCACTCCCAAGCCCACCGCAAAGCCCACACCGACCCCCGCTCCCACTCCCGCACCCGTGCCGGAGCTTTCAATCTATGACGTTATGTCCTCCATCATCGCCGGCGTTGACCTGCCCAAGGTTGGCAACACCGCCGTTTCAAGTGACCTTTACAGCTCCTATCTTTTCATTAACTACATAGAAGGCTCCGAGGCTCTTGCCAGCGAAGCCCTCATCGGCTCCATTGCCCATTCCGTTGTTCTGCTTCACCTGCCCGAGGGCGGCGACGCCGCAACAGCGGCAGCCGACATCAAGGCAAACGCCAATCCCCGTAAGTGGATTTGCGTCGAAGCCGAGCAGGTCACCGTCAAAACCAGCGGCAGATATGTCCTTCTCGTCATGTCCGACGCTGTCACAGCAAACGCGATTTCCGCAAACTTTAGCGCCCTTTTGGGTTAGTAGCTTCGGTTCTCCCCACCGAGCTTGTATAAAAAAAGTCCCGAGAACGACAAAAAATGTCGTTTTCGGGACTTTTTTGATGTATAATATATGTGGCGAGAAAAAAATTTAAAATTTTCAACTTTGGAGGAATACGAATGCTACTGTGTATCGGTGATAGCCTGACCTTCGGCAGTGTGGGCTATTCATACATCAAATATCTTCGCTCCCCGCTCACCGCCCTGAACAAGGGGCTAAACGGCGACACCACGCTCTGCGCCTTCAAGCGCCTGCAGGGCTATCTCAGCAACCCAAAATATGCGGAAATCGACGCCTATGTTGTCGCCATCGGCACAAACGACCTTTTGCTCCCCTACATCGCCGGCGTGTCCCCCCTTAAGAAAATCGAAACCGGCCCCAGAGTTGCCTTAAAAAAATGTCTTGAAAACGAAGACGCCTTCATCGCCGCCTACGAGGACTACCTTAAGTTGCTCAGTCTCCACGGCAAAAGGGCAATTCTTGTTGGTCTGCCCTTTCTCCAGCTAAAAAACTTCCCAAACCACCTTTCCCAGCGCCGAAACGAAGCCATCAAGGCTCTTGCAGAAAAATACAAGCTGCCCTTCATCGACATCTACGCCATGGAGCTGGAAGCCGTGAAAAAGCCCCGAACTGACTTTTCTTGGTATTATCCCAGCCTTTTGCGTGTGGTTGAGGACACCATCATGGCGTTTTTGCCCTTCACAAAGGATTGGTTTTCAAAGGCGCGGCACTTGGAATTTACCGTTGACGGTGCCCATTTCAACTCAAAAACCGCAAAGCTTTTGGCAAAGGAACTCAGCGACGCCGCCTTCGACCTTTAAAAAAACAGAGCAGCAGGGACGCGAAAAATCGCGTCCCTGCTGTTTTATTCAGCGAAAATTAACTGCCCTGCCTTAAAATAAGGGTGACAAGCTCAGGATTATTGAAAAGTCGGGGCATGGGAACTCTGCCGCCCAAGCCTCGGGAAATAATCATGTCGTAGCTCCCCTCGTTAAATAAACCCCCGTCATACTTCGGGAAAAAGTCCAGCTCCGTGCCGAAAACTCCGCCCAAACCGGGAAGCCTCACAACGCCGCCGTGGGCGTGACCGCACATTATTATGTCAACCGCCAGCTTTGGGTATCTGACAAGCCAATCGTTGCGGTGTCCAAGCAAAATCTTAAAGTTGTCGGGGTAGGCGCTGTTGATTATGTCAACCAATTCGCCGGGGCGCATCATGTCCGCGGGGCCGTTGGGGTCCTCCACGCCCAAAAGCACAAGGCTGTCCTCCCCTTTTTGAAGGAGAATTGCCTCGTTGTGGAGATACCTGATGTTTTTTTCCTGCAAAAGCTCCGTAAGCTCCGAAATTTCGCCGCTTGCCCACTCATGGTTTCCGCTGACGAAAAAGCAGGGCGCGATTTCGCTCAGCTTTTCCAAAAAGTTGGAGAGCTTTTCGCTTTGACCGCCCGAAAAACGATTTTCCCGCTTTTCGATAAGGTCGCCGGTCAAGACGATGACGTCCGGCTTTTGCTTTGAAACCAAAGCCAGCAGGCGGGAATTGTCCCTGCCAAACTGGGCTGTGTGGAGGTCGGAAATTTGGACAATGCGGTAGCCGTCAAAGCTTTGGGGCAGGTTTTCGTAAAAGCGCTCATATTCGCTTGAAACCAAGCGGCGACCGCTATCCACAAAGAGGAGCAGCAAAATTGCCGCCAAAATTGCGAAAATCAGCAGACGCCTGTGTGGTTTTTTTGAGGATTTTGCTTTTTCCACCTGATTATGCTTCCTTATCCTTAATGTACATGGGCTTGACGTGGGGGTCGGAGGTGGGGCGAACCTCAACCTCAAAGCGGGAAATTGCCTTGAGCAGTCCGCTAAGCTTACCGAAGCCGAAGTTTCGGGGGTCAAAATCCGGCTGTTTTTTGATGATAAGGTTGCCAAGGTTGCTCATGTCGGAAAAACCGTCGTCGTCCGCAAGGTCCGCAACGGAGTCCGCGATAAGCTCCACAATGCTGTCCGGGATTTTTTTGGAGTTGTTCTTGTCGGCGGATTTTTCACCCGCTACTTTGGTTGTGGTTTTCTTTTCGGCTTTCGCGGCGGGCTTGGGCTGACCCCGAGTTTCGTCTTTTTTGATGCGGTCACGGATGACCTCGATATAGATGAACTTGTCGCAGGCGACGATAAAGGGGCTGGGTGTTTTGTGCTCGCCAATGCCGATGACCCGCATTCCCGCCTCACGCAGGCGGATGGCAAGACGGGTAAAGTCGCTGTCGCTGGACACCAAAACAAAGCCGTCTGTGCGCCCGGAATAGAGGATGTCCATGGCGTCGATAATCATGGCGGAGTCGGTGGAGTTTTTGCCCGTGGTGTAGCCGTATTGCTGGATGGGTGTGACGGCGTTTTCCAAAAGGCTTGCCTTCCAGCCGCCGATATTGGGGCTGGTCCAGTCGCCGTAAATGCGTTTTATTGTGGGGGTGCCGTAAATCGCGATTTCCTCCATAACGCTTTTGAGGCAGTCACGGGGGGCGTTGTCCGCGTCGATAAGCACGGCAAGACGCAGATTGTTAAGGTCGATAGAATGAATGTTTTGCATATATTATTTCCTTTTTTTGGGTTTTGTTTTGTTTTATCCTACAGTTATTATATTCTAGCACATTTGGTCCTTTCGCACAACAATTAAAGAGCAATCTGCCCAAAATAGACCATTTTCACGGTCACTTGGACGCTTTTGAAGCGCTTTGTGAACATATCCCACAGGGTTATGCACATCTTTAATTGTTTGTCAACAACTATATGAGTAAAATTACAAAAAATTTTGTCAGCAAAAAATCGGCAGCCGCCCACACATCCGAGAGGGCTGCTTTTTTTGGCTTCTCATTATAATTATACATTTCTCTTGAAACAATCGCCCTTATGGGTTATAATCTCAAGAGTTAGCACCACCAACTTGAAGTAAAGGAATGGTCAGATAACATGAGTGCTTCGCAGCAGAAAAAAATTCGCCAGCAATTACGTGAGGAAGGTGTCGAAAAACACCAACTTGCTCATAAAAAAGTTGCAAAAAAAGTACGTAGCTCTAGGATAACAACGGCAATTGTTGTTTCCGTCGTTGCTCTCCTCGCAGTCGCTTTTATTCTTATGAACTCCAACCTGCTCTACAGCAACTTCTCCGCCGTCAAGGTGGGTGATGAAAGCTTTAGCGCAGCCGAATATGGCTTTTACTACAAATCCGCCTATTATGGCTTTGTCAACCAATACGGCGACTACATCGAAGCCATCGGGCTTGACACAACCAAACCCCTCTCCTCACAGCCCTACGGTGAGGACGGTCAAACTTGGGCAGATTTTTTCAAGGAAAACGCCCTGACCACCATGAAGAACGAAACCATGCTTTGGGCAGAGGCTCAAAAAGCCGGCTTCAAGCTTAGCGAAGCGGATCAAAAGGCTTTGGACACAAACCTTGAAGGTCTGAAAACCGCCTACACCCAAACCGATTTCCCCAGCGCCAACAAGTATTTTGCCGCAAACTACGGCAAGGGCTGCACCCTTAAGGTCGTCAGCAAGCTTTTGGAGCGGGGCACCATCGCTCAGGCATACAAAGCAGAAATGCAAAAATCCTTCAGCTTCACCGATGCCGAGCTTGAAACAAACTACAAGGACAACGCCGACAGCTACGACAACTTCAACTACATCAGCTACTTTGTTGATGGCAGTGTCCCCGAAGAAACCCCCGAGCCC
>JAVVZC010000115.1:0-4598 GCA_036650755.1 Oscillospiraceae bacterium | reverse complement strand
CAACGACACGAGGATTTTCAGTCCTCTGCTCTACCAACTGAGCTACAGAGGCATATAAGGGACACGGCTGCGTCCCTTGGCGACCCAGAACGGGCTCGAACCGTCGACCTCCAGCGTGACAGGCTGGCGTTCTAACCAACTGAACTACTGGGCCATATGTCCCGAAATGTCACAATCGGGGATGCCGCGCGAGAAATAAAAACGCGATGGTGGGAACAACAGGGATCGAACCTGTGACCCCATGCTTGTAAGGCATGTGCTCTCCCAGCTGAGCTATGCTCCCGTGTTTGCTAGCCTCAAGCGGCTTTGCCATTGTACTAAACTCTGACACAAATGTCAAGAACATTTTGACATTTTTTTGGCTTTTTGGGTCAGAAGCAGGGGAGAGGGGTGCGGCTGCATAGTGAGCCGCGCCCCGAAGCTGCCCTAAAATGCGGAGTTTTGGGCTTTACTTGCTCAAAAGCTCCGTCAAAACGTCGTTCATGTCGTAGATGCCGGGGAGGGTGGTTTTTGCCAAAAACCCGGCGGCGGACAGTGCGCCGTTTGCAAAAATATCTCGGGAATATGCGGTGTGTTTGAACTCAATGACCTCATCCGTGCCGGCAAAAATGACCCGATGCTCGCCCACGATGGTGCCGCCCCGAACCGAGGAAATGCCGATTTCTTTTTTGTCCCGCTTTTGGCGGACGCTTTGGCGCTCGTAGACATATTCGCTCTCGTGGGGCAGGGCGGAGGCAACGGCGTCCGCCAGCATAAGCGCGGTGCCGCTGGGGGCGTCAAGCTTTGTTCTGTGGTGGCTTTCGATAATTTCGCAGTCAAAGTCATCGCCCAAAACGGCGGCGGCTTTTTTTAGAAGTCCGGTGAGAAGATTGATGCCAAGGGACATGTTCCCGGAGCGGAAAAGGGGAACAAGCTTTGAGGCGGCGTCAATTTCGGAGCACTGCTCCTCGGAGTAGCCTGTGGTGCAAAGCACGCAGGGGAGCCGACGAGAGGTGCAGATTGAAAGCAGGGCTGGTAGGGAAGCGGCGTTTGAAAAGTCGATGATAACATCGGCAACGCCCTGAAAGTCCTCAGGGTTTGCGAATACGGGGTAATCGGAAAGCCGAACGGCGTTAAGGTCAAAACCCGCAACCACTTGCATATCGTCTTTTTCGGCGCAGAGGCGGGTGATGGTTTGACCCATTTTGCCGTTGCAGCCGGATATGATTATCTTTAGCATGGTAGTCCTCCGTTAAAAATGCAGCTTATCTTTATTTTGATTAAAGGGGCGAAAAGCTTCGCCCCTTCGGTGTTATTTGAGGCTTAGCCCGGCGTTTACAAGGCTTTCCTTAAGTTTTTCAAGGGTGTCGGGAGCCATTTCAAAGAGGGGAAGGCGAAGCTTGCCAACGTTCATGCCCAAAAGGTTCATGGCGGTTTTTACGGGGATGGGGTTGACCTCGATGAACAGCTTTGCAAAAAGGTCGGCGTATTTGAAGTAAAGCTCCGTGGCGGACTTGAAGTCGCTTTTCAGGCAGAGGGCGCACAAATCGGTGACAACTTGGGGGAGAATGTTGGAGGCAACGGAGATAACGCCAAGAGCGCCCATGGACATCATGGGGACTGTGTTGTCGTCGTTTCCGCTCCAAATGAACAGGTCGTCGCCGCAGAGGGCACGGGTGCGGGAAAACAGGCTAAAGTCGCCGGAGGCTTCCTTGATGCCGTTGATGTTGGGGTGCTTGGAAAGGATTTTGTAGGTGTCTGCCGTGAAGCCGATGCCTGTTCTGCTGGGCACGTTGTAGAGTATCATGGGGATGTCAACACGGTCGGCAACTGTTGAAAAGTGCTGGACAAGCCCGCGCTGGGAGGTTTTGTTGTAGTAGGGGGTGACCATGAGGATGCCGTCCGCGCCGGAGGCTTTTGCGCTTTCCGCAAGGCGGAGACTTGTCATGGTGTCGTTACTGCCGACGCCTGCAACGATTTTCATGCGACCTGCGGTTTTTTTGACGCAGAAGTCCACCAGCTCCTCGTGCTCGGAGATGGGCTGGGTTGCGTTTTCGCCCGTGGTGCCGCAAACGATGAGTGCGGAAATTCCGCCGGCGTATTGGGCTTCGATTAGCTCTGACATTTTTTCGTAGTCAATTACATCGCCGCGAAAGGGAGTTACGATGGCTGTGCCGGCGCCGGTAAAGATGGGTGTTTTCATTTTTTGATTGCCTCCTTAATGAATAGCGTCAATGTAGCCCTCGGCGCAGAGCAGCTCGGCAAGCAGAACAGCGCCGCCGGCGGCTCCCCGAAGGGTGTTGTGGGAAAGACAGACGAATTTATAATCAAAAAGAGTATCCTCACGGAGGCGACCCACGGAAACAGCCATGCCGTTTTCAAGCATACGGTCAAGCTTTGTTTGGGGGCGGTCGTCCTCGGTGAAGTAGTGGATAAATTGTTTGGGCGCGGTGGGAAGATTAAGCTCTTGGGCACGACCCTTGAAGTTTGCCCAGCGCTGAAGAATTTCATCCTTTGTGGGCTTTTTGTCAAAGCTTGCAAAAACTGCCGCCATGTGACCGTTGCTTGCGGCAACTCGCAGGCACTGGGCGGTGATAAGGGGGCTTTGGGCGGGGGTGATTTCGTCGCCTTGGATTTTGCCCCAAACCTTCATTGGCTCCCGCTCGGATTTTTCCTCCTCGCCGCCTATGTAGGGGATGACGTTGTCCACCATTTCGGGCCAGCGCTCAAAGGTTTTGCCGGCGCCGGAAATTGCCTGATAGGTGCAGGCAAGGATTTTGTTAAGTCCAAATTCTTCACGCAGGGGATGGAGGGCGGGAACATAGCTTTGGATGGAGCAATTGGATTTTACGGCGATGAAGCCCCGCTTTGTGCCAAGACGGCGGCGCTGGGCGTCGATGATTTTTATGTGGTCGGGGTTGATTTCGGGCACCACCATGGGAACATCCGGGGTCCAGCGGTTTGCGCTGTTGTTTGAAACCACAGGGCACTCACGCTTTGCATAGGCTTCCTCAAGGGCACGGATTTCTTCCTTTTTCATGTCCACCGCGCAGAAAACAAAGTCCACAAGGGAGGTGATTTCGTCAATGTCCGCCGTGGCGTCCAAGACCATAAGGTTTTTTGCGGCTTGGGGGATGGGCTCATCCATTGCCCAACGGGGGGAAACGGCGGCTTCATAGGTTTTTCCGGCACTGCGGGTGCTGGCGGCGATGGCGCAAAGCTCAAACCAAGGATGCTCTGCCATAAGGCAGACAAAGCGCTGACCAACCATGCCCGTGCCGCCGATTATTCCGACTTTAAACTTTTTCATAGGGGGTAATCCTTCCAATATTTGGGCAGCCATATATAAAAAATGTTGACATTATATAGGTATTCGTGAAGCCCATAAATGATGCCGAGATGAAAATTCGCTGTTATGCTTGAAATTGGGGGGTAAGTTGTAATATAATGGTTCAATCCCCAATTGTTGCTTATACTTTAAAAGATTGATTTAAATCGTACCACAGTGAGGTATCGGTGTCAATAAATGTTCAAGATGAAATTTCCACCTAATGTCAAGGTATTTTAGTCACATTGCAGAGAGGTATACATATGAATAACACAATACACAAGATAATCACCTGTGCCACGGCTGTTTTGGCGCTCTCGGTTTTCCTAAAGGCGGGCATGAGCGCGGAGGCGGCGGGTGAAATTTACGTCAACGACGGGCAAAGCATTCTTGGCGGCAGCATTTCAAGCGCCTATGCCATCGGCGGCGACGGCAGCGTTTCCCCGGTGGGCGACAGCTACGTGGTTTCCGGCAGCGGCGTTACAAAGCTTGGCGTCGCCCCCGACCCGGGCGGAGACGACGGCACCACGGTAAAGATAAA
Organism: Oscillospiraceae bacterium; assembly: GCA_036650755.1. Lineage (GTDB taxonomy): Bacteria > Bacillota > Clostridia > Oscillospirales > Oscillospiraceae > UBA2658. The sequence goes on along the minus strand of JAVVZC010000115.1, from coordinate 750 downwards.
AACCGAAACCGTCCGCGTTGGGCTTAACTACTACTTCAGCAGCAGAGACTCCTCCCTTGACTCCGCCAACCTTCAAAACAAGGTGGGCAGCGGTTATCAATTCGGCTATTACGACGCGGGGCGAAACTTTAACAGCTTGGGCGGCACCACGGAAAACAAAATTACAATGACCCCCGACGGCGCCGGTCAAGGCGTTAAGGTCACCCAAACCGACACGGGGCGCGTGCTCTATGTCCACGGCGGCGGAAACGGCACAAAGCTTGCCGTGCGCCCCGTTTCAAACGGCGGCAAGGCAGAAACATGGTTCAAAGGTCACAGCTACTACGGCGATTTTGAATATTTCCGCTACATAAACGAAAGACTTACGGTTGTCAACATCCTCAATGTTGAGGACTACATAAAGGGTGTTATAACCCGTGAAATGTCACCCTCTTGGCCCATTGAAGCACTTAAGGCGCAGGCGCTTTGCGCAAGAAGCTATTTTTACCAGGGGCTTGGCAGCACATACACAAAATACGGCTTTGACCTTACAGCGGACACAAATTCCCAAGCCTATTTGGGAACGGACATCCAATCGGCAAACAGCAACGCCGCGGTTGACGCCACCGCGGGGCAATACATCACCTACAACGGCAGAGTGATTGAAGCGCTCTATTCCTCCTCCAGCGGCGGAGCGACAGAGGACAGCGAAAACGTTTGGGGCAACATGGTTCCCTATCTTCGCGGTGTTCAGGACCCCTATCACGAGGA
>JAVVZC010000114.1:0-4644 GCA_036650755.1 Oscillospiraceae bacterium | reverse complement strand
GCTCCCTTGCCGGGAGCTGGCGGCTGCGTCTTTTTGAAAAATTAAAGCTGAATTATTGTGCCGCTCTCGCCTGTTATGGCAAGAGGCGCTTTTTCCAAGGATGCGATTACGGCGCGGCGACCGGGCTTGGTTTCCGCAAACTTGATTGCGGCTTCCACCTTTGGAAGCATGCTGCCGGGGGCAAAATGTCCCTCTGCGGAAAGCTCCCTTGCGCGGGCAACGGTGATTTCCGTCAGCTCCTCTTGGTTCGGCTTGCCGAAGTTGATGCAAACTCTGTCAACAGCCGTTAGGATAAAGAGGTAGTCCGCGTCAACAAGCTCTGCAAGCTTTGCGGAGGCAAAGTCCTTGTCGATGACTGCGGGAACGCCCTCGTAGTCGCCGTCCTTGTCCTTGATGACGGGAATTCCGCCGCCGCCGCAGGCGATGACGATAAATTCGTGGTCAAGCAGGTTCAGGATGCTGTCCTTTTCAACAATGTCGATGGGCTTGGGGGAGGCGACCATTTGACGCCAGCCGCGACCTGAGTCCTCTTTGAAAACCATGCCGGGGGTTGCCGCCATAAGCGCCTTTGCCTCCGCCTCGGTGTAGAAAGCGCCGATGGGCTTTGTGGGGTTTTTGAAGGCGGGGTCATTGGGGTCAACCTCGATTTGAGTGACAACGCTTGCCACATGCCAAGGCATTTTTTCAATGCGAAGCTGACGGAGAATTCCGTTTTGCAGGTGATAACCGATGTAGCCCTGACTCATTGCCGTGCACTCGGGCAGGGGGAAGCGGGCGATTTTGTCGTTTGCGTCGGCAGCGGTGTCAAGCCCCAGCTTAATCATGCCCACCTGAGGGCCGTTGCCGTGGCTGATGATGATTTCGTGACCCTGCTTGATAAGTCCGATTAGGGAGGGAGCCGCCTCGTCAATGCGAGAGAGCTGCTCCGCGGGGGTGTTGCCCAGAGCGTTGCCGCCTAAAGCGATTACTATTCTTGCCATGTGTGCAAATTTCCTTTCGGGTATGAAATGCCGTGGGGCATTTCGAATAAATGGTAAATTTGATTAGCTTGGGGAACGCCGAAAAGGGCGTTCCCCAAGGGTGCATTAGCTTAGATAAGACCTTTTTCTGCCATGAAAGCGTCAAGCTCCAGCTTAACTGCTTCCTTCTCGGCTTCGGAGGCGTCCTTCTGGTAACGGGTAAAGTAGACCAGCAGTCCACGCATTGCGGTTAGGCGGTTGCCGGCTTCGTCAAAGGCGATGGAGATGTTGCTGTCCAGCACTTCGTCGGTGACTTCCTCGCCACGAGTTGCGGGCAGGCAGTGAAGGAACTTTGCGCCCAATGCGCATTTGCCCATCATTTCCTTGGAGACTTGATACTTGGGCATGAACACGCGGTTGCGCTCCTCGGGGGAAAGCTCGGACTCATAAAGACCGTACCAAACGTCGGTGTAGATGAAGTCGGCATCGGTGAGAGCTGCTTTTTCGTCGTCGGTGACAAGCCAAGTGCCGCCGGACTTTTTGCAGTTTGCTTCCAAAACTTCCTTGTGGTGGTCGTTGAGCTGGAAGCCCTTGGGGCCGTAATGGACAAAGTGCATGCCAAGGTTTGTGCAGATGGAGCCAAGGGAGAAGCAAACCTGAGTTGCGTCGCCAACGAACACGACCTTCAAATCCTCAAGCTTTTTGTCACGGGGCATGTTTTCAACAATGGTGATAAGGTCTGCAATTTCCTGAGTGGGGTGGTTGTAATCGCTCATTGCGTTGAGAACGGGGATTGTGCACTTGTTTGCAAGCTTTACAACGGATTCGTGCTTGATAACACGCGCCATCAGAACGTCAACCAGCTGGGAAAGAACTTCGCCGGTGTCTTCGATTGTTTCGTGTCCGCCAAGCTGAATCATGCCGGGTCCAAGATACTGGGCATGGCCGCCCAGTTGTTCCATTGCGGTTTCGAAGGATACGCGGGTGCGGGTAGAGGACTGCTGGAAAATCATTCCAAGGGTCTTTCTGCGCATGAGAGGGGGATAGTAGCCCGCCTTGATGCAAGCCTTGATTTTGAGAGAGAGATTGATAATATCCAGCAATTCTTCTTTTGTGAAATCGTTTGTGTCAACAAAATGTCTTAGTTCAGCCATGGTGTGCCTCCAAAAATAATTTATTCTACTCCGATATCGGAGGTAGTTTCGACTTTTTTCCCGATGAGACGTATGATAAGGATACACGCCCCTATCCCGAGAGGGATTGAAAGAAACGGTGAAAATCCGAAGCCCGCCGGCAGATATCCGACGACTGAAGCCACCAACGCAACCGTTAATGCGTAGGGCAGCTGAGTTTTAACGTGGTCCAGGTTATCACAGCCTGCACCAAGGGAGGAAAGGATGGTTGTGTCCGTAACCGGACTGCAATGGTCGCCGAAAATGGAACCCGAAAGCACTGCGGCGATGCAGGCAAAAATGAAGGGGTCCTGATAGGGAACTGCGGCGGAGATTGCTGTTTGGTAGGCTATGGTGACGCCGATGGGCATGACCATTACCATACAGCCAAAGCTTCCCGCGGCAAAGGAAATTGCACAGCAGGTAAGGAAGATTAGAACCGGCAGCAGCCAATAGGGCAGGTTCATTGTAACGAAATCCACAAGGTAATATGCGGTTCCCAGCTCCCCAACGATATAGGAGAAGGTCCACGCAAGCACCAGGATAATCGCAGTTAGCAGAATTGTTGAAGCGCCGCTGACCCATTTTCCGATACCGCCCGAAAGAGTGATTTTTCTTGTTAGGCAGCCCATGAAAATTGCAACGAGGCTTGAAAGAAGCGCGGCTCGCATCAGCACAACCACCGTGTCGGCATAGCCGAAGGCGGTGCTGATAAGGGAGAAGGAGAAGGGCGCGCCGGCGGCAATAACGCCCGCCTCAACGGCATTGGACACGCCGTTGATATAGAAACCCACAAAGGTGTATAGGCACATTGTCAGTATTGGCAAAATTGCTGTCCATATACTTCCCGGCTCCACGGTTGCGCCATTTGTGTTATCGTCCGTGCCTTCCGAGGCTGAGCCGGGCTTTAGGGGATGACCCGCTCTGGCACGTCGTTCCGCCAAAAGCATGGGGCCGTATTCCCTGCCGCTGAGGGTTGTTATAAGCAAAAAACCAATTGCGAGGAAATTGTAAAAGCAGAAGGGGATGCTCCCCAAAAAGTGACCGTATGCTGAGGCTTGAACGCCCGCAACCGCGAAGCCGGCGTCAATGGCGGCAAGCTCTGCCGCAATCCAACTGGAAATTAGAGCGATGCCCGCAACGGGCGCCGCCGTGGAGTCAACGATATATGCAAGCTTTTCCCGAGAGACGCCCTGCTTGTCCGTTATGCGGCGCATGACGGGGCCGGTGATAAGGGAGTTTGCGTAGTCGTCGAAGAACAGGCACATGCCCATCGCCTGAGCCATAAGTGAGGCGCGGCGGGGCGAATTGATGCCCTTTGTGATTTTTTGACCCAGTGCCGCAAAGCCGCCTGCGGCGTTTATGACCGCCACCATTCCGCCGATGCACAGGCAAAGAACAATGATAGCGGATTTGAAGCTGTCGGTGGTTACGGCGAGAATGCTCTCCGTAATCAAGCCAAAGCTTTCGTGGATGCCGGCAAGGAAACCGCCGCTTGTGCCGGCGCTTCCGACCAAAATAAGGATGCCGGAAAAAATGCCCGCAAGCAGAGCGCCGATTACTTCCTTTGTGATGAAGGCGAGGGCGACCGTGATGATAAAGGGAAGAATTGTGAGAATGCCCAGAACATTTCCCCGTGCGGAAGCCTGCTCATGGGCAAGCGCCGCCGCGTCAAGTCCTGTTTTGTCGATGCCCGCCATTGCGGCGTTCATGTTGTCCGCATACCCGCTTAAAAGCATGAAGCTAAGCGCCGCAAGGGCGATTAGTACAACAAGTCCAATAAGGTATGCCGGCTTGATTTTTTTCTCTTTCAAGGCACAGCCCCCGTGTCGCTCTTTTTTTGGCGCGCTTTCCATGCGCATTTAGAAGCAGAGAGCGGGGAACGGCGGCTTTAACTGCCGCTCCCCGCCCTTCGGGTAAAATGTTTTTACTTGGTTTTCTTTGTTTTGCCTGCTCTGTAAAGGAGTATGCCAAAGATTGTGGTGATAAGTGTCCCGATGATAAGGGTCATGAGGGCGAAGGTGCTGCCCGCATCCTTAAAGAGGAAGAATATTGACAGTGCGATGCAAGCTTCGCAAATCACTGCGCAGAATATAATTCCGAATTTTCCGCCGGGAACTTGGTAAATGCGTGGTGTTTCCTTGTCCGTCAGGCGAAGCTTGACAGCCGCCGGGAACATGAACAGATAAGGAATCATGAAGATTACGAAGCTGAAGGACAGGATTGTCCAGAACACCTCGTTGGCGTCGCCGGAAAGGGCGAAGTTCAAAACGAGAAGTGCGGTTGCGATGAGACCCATGATGATATAAAGAGCATCGGGGGTGCCGTATTTTTTGTTGCGATGTCCAAGCAGCTTGCTGCGCTTATCAAGCTCGGCTGCCGCAAGAACTTCGTTTGCGCCCATTGTCCAAGAAACCATGTTGGAAACAAGGGTCAGGGAGGCGACAACGATTACGACTACGAACACGGGACGTGCCGCGGGTCCGAACACTGTGCACAGCTCCTGCAAAGCA
>JAVVZC010000113.1:0-4697 GCA_036650755.1 Oscillospiraceae bacterium | reverse complement strand
TCCTCGGAATAGAGGGAGAATTTGGAGCTTACGCCGGCGTTAATCATGTTGCCCTTATAGAGCTTTAGCTTCACCTTGCCGCAGACGTTTTCTTGAGTAGAGTCCACAAAAGCGTCCAGCGCCTTATGGAGGGGGGTGAACCACTGACCGTTGTAGACAATTTCGCCGTAGGTGATGGCAAGCTGCTCCTTCATGTGAGCTGTTGCCTTGTCAAGGCAGATGGTTTCAAGGGTTTCGTGGGCGTGATAAAGGATTGCGCCGCCCGGAGTTTCGTAGATGCCACGGCTTTTCATGCCCACCAGTCTGTTTTCCACGATGTCCAAAATGCCGATACCGTTGGCTCCGCCTATTTCATTGAGCTTCCAAATGATGTCCGCCGCCTTCATTTTTACGCCGTCAACGGCGACGGGACTGCCCTTTTCAAATTCGATTTCCACATAAGTGGGCTTGTCGGGCGCCATTTCCGGGGAAACGCTCATCTCCAAAAACGCGGGGTTGCTGTAGTCCGGCTCGTTTTCCGGGTTTTCAAGGTCAAGTCCCTCGTGGCTCAAATGCCAGATGTTTTTGTCCTTGGAATAGTTGGTTTCACGGTTGATTTTGAGGGGGATGTTGTGCGCCTCGGCGTAGTCGATTTCGTCGTCACGGCTTTTCAGCTCCCACTCACGCCAAGGGGCGATGATTTTCATTTGGGGAGCCAGCGCCTTGATGGCAAGCTCAAAGCGAACCTGATCGTTGCCCTTGCCTGTGCAGCCGTGGCAGATTGCGTCCGCGCCCTCTTTTATGGCGATGTCCACCAGTCCCTTGGCGATGCAGGGACGTGCCGTGGAGGTGCCCAGCAGATAGTTTTCGTATTTTGCTCCCGCCTTCATGGTGGGGATTATGTAATTCTCGGCGTAATCGTCGACCAAATCCAAAATGTAGAGCTTGGACGCGCCGGTTTTCAGAGCCTTTTCCTCCAGCCCCTCCAGCTCCCCAACCTGACCTACGTTTCCGGAAACGGCAATGACCTCACAGCCGTAATTTTCCTTTAACCAGTTGATGATGATGGATGTGTCAAGTCCGCCCGAATAGGCAAGCACGCATTTTTTGATTTCACTCATGATTTTTACCTCCGAATATTTCTTTCAATAATGGGATTATACCACCCTTAAAGTCCCATTGCAATAGCAATAATGCAACAATATTTATAATTCTATGAATAATATATAGATTATTTGCTATATTATGCAGTATTTATGAATGTTATGAATAATTGCATTCAGGCGAAAAACGTGCTAATATACGCTTATATTCTAAAATATTACACTGTACAAAGGAGCAAACAAAAATGTCTATCGAAAAGGGACGCGCCTATTTTCGCGCTTTGGGTCTTGAGGACAGGGTTCAGGAATTTACGGTTTCCAGCGCCACTGTGGAGCTTGCCGCTCAAGCGCTGAATGTGGAGCCTGCACGAATTGCAAAAACTCTGTCCTTCAAAAACGGCGAGGGCTGCGTGCTTATTGTTGCCGCCGGCGATGCCCGAATTGACAACCACAAGTTTAAGGCGCAGTTTTCAATGAAGGCGTCCATGCTCTGCGCCGAGGATGTTTCCCGACTTATCGGTCACGATGTGGGCGGGGTCTGCCCCTTTGGCATCAACGAGGGCGTGCCTGTCTATATTGACAGCTCTGTGCAGCGCTTCACCACTGTTTTTCCCGCCGTTGGCAGTGCCAGCAGTGCAATTGAGCTGACGCCGGACGAGCTTTTCAAATATTCCGCCGCCCTTTCTTGGATTGACGTATGCAAAACACCTCAAGCGGCAGAATAAGCCCCGTCTGCACCCTTTGCCCCCGGGGCTGCCCCGTTAATCGGGCTTTGGGAGAGCTGGGCTTTTGCGGCTGTGGGAGCGAAATAATCGTCGCCCGCGCCGCCCCCCATTTTGGCGAGGAGCCTTGCATCAGCGGGCTTGACGGCTCGGGAACCGTGTTTTTTTCCGGCTGTAATCTCCACTGTGTTTTTTGTCAAAATCGGGAAATAAGCCTTGAAAGGCAAGGCAAAGCCGTCTCCGTTTCCCGACTTGCGGAAATTTTTTCGGAGCTTGAAAATGAGGGCGTCCACAACCTGAACCTTGTCACCGCAAGCCATTTTGCGGACAAGGTTGTGGAAGCATTGGAGCTGGCAAAGCCGAAAATTCCCGTTGTTTGGAACAGCTCCGGCTATGAGAGCATCGAAACCCTTAAAATGCTGGAGGGGCATGTTCAAATTTACATGCCCGACCTCAAATATTCCTCCCCCCAAGCGGCAAAGCGCTATTCCGCCGCCGAAAATTACCCCGCCATCGCCCGGGAGGCGATTTTGGAAATGTTCCGCCAGCGGGGCAACTTTGTCATGGACGAAAACGGCATTTTGCAAAGCGGCGTGCTCATTCGCCACCTTATCCTTCCCACAAGGCTTGACGACGCCTTTGACGTTATCGACTGGGTGGGCGAAGCTTTTCCAAAAAACGGCGTGCTTTTCAGCCTTATGAGCCAGTTTGTGCCCCTTGGGGACAGCGCAAAATTTCCCGAGCTCTCCCGCCCCATCAGCCAAGACGAATACGAGCGGGCGCAAAGCTATTTAAGCCTCTCCCCCATCGAAAACGGCTTTTTTCAGGAGCCCTCCTCCGCAACAACAGAGCTTATACCAAGCTTTGATTTGACAGGAATTTAAACCATTGCTATACTTGCTTTAATTAAAAACAAAAAATTTTGGAGGAACAAAATGAACATTGAAGTCGGACTAAAGGGTCATCAGGAATTGCTGGTAACAAAGGACAACATTGCGGGCGCCGCTGCCTCAAACGAGTTTCAGGTGCTGTCAACTCCTTTTATGATTGGTCATATGGAAGAAACCTGCAGTGTCACCATGCTTCCGCTTTTGGACGAGGGCTACGGCAGCGTTGGCACCCATGTGGACGTTTACCACACAGGCGCGGCGCCCATCGGTAACACCGTCGGCGTGGATTGCGAGGTCATTGAGGTTGACGGACGAAAAGTCACCTTCAAAGTCATAGCCTATGACGAAAAGGGCGAGATCGGCCATGGAACTCACGAGCGCTTCATCGTCAATATTGATCGTTTTATGAAAAAGCACGTGTAGTCCCCGAAACAGTCTACAAAATAATTGTTGACTTTTGCAAAAACTGTGCTTATAATTGTGAACAATACATAAAGGCATTGAGAAGGAATATTAAGCGCCGAGTGAAATTCAGAGAGAAGCCGTTTGCTGAAAGGCTTCATGATCGGAGCGCCGAAGCCGCCTTTGAGCCATGAACGGAAATCCGCCCTGCGGTCATTACGCTTCATCGGAAACCCACCGTTATTGGGGTCGCGGTATAATCATTGTACCGATAGAGTGCGGGAACATTCCCGAATTTAGGTGGTAACACGGACAACAGTTCGCCCTAAGCATATTTTCAATATGCTTAGGGCTTTATTTTTTATACGGGAGGTCATTATTATGAACGAATTTACAAAATCGAGGAAGCTAAACAATGTCTGCTACGACGTGCGCGGTCCCGTTTTGGATCAGGCGATGGCGATGGAGGCACAGGGCGCAAAAATTCTCAAGCTGAACATCGGAAATCCCGCCGCGTTTAATTTTCGAGCACCCGACGCCGTTGTTGACACCATTTCAAGTCAGCTGACATCCTCCGAGGGCTATTCCGACTCCAAGGGCATAATGGAAGCCCGTGAAGCCGTTGTGGGCTACGCCCGCCACAAGGGCATTGAGGGCGTTACGGTCAACGACGTTTACACAGGCAACGGGCTGTCCGAGCTTATCGTAATGTGCATGCAGGGGCTTTTGGACAACGGCGACGAAATTTTAATCCCCTCCCCCGACTATCCCCTTTGGACTGCCGCCGCAACGCTTGCCGGCGGAACGGTTGTTCACTACATCTGCGACGAGAGCAGCGATTGGATGCCCGACATCGAGGACATGCGCCGCAAAATCACCCCCCGCACAAAGGGCATTGTCATCATCAACCCCAACAACCCCACAGGTGCCCTTTACGGCAAGGATGTTTTGGAGCAAATTGCGGGGCTTGCAAGGGAACACGGCTTAATCCTCTTTTCCGACGAGATTTACGACCGACTTTTGATGGACGGCAACACCCACACCTCCATTGCGGCTTTGGCACCGGATTTGTTCGTTGTCACCCTGAACGGGCTTTCAAAATCCCACCTGATTGCCGGCTATCGCATCGGCTGGATGACCCTTTCCGGCGACAAAAATCGGGCAAAAAGCTATATTGAGGGGCTGAATATGCTGTCCTCCATGCGGCTTTGCTCCAACGTTCCCGCCCAGCACGCCATCAAGCCCGCCTTGGAAAACCTTGACGCAAGTGAGTATCTTTTACAGCCCGGCGGCAGGATTTATGAACAGCGTGAGGCGATTTGCAACGCCCTTAACGCCATTGACGGCATCAGCGTTGTGCGCCCCAAAGCGGCGTTTTATGTGTTCCCAAAAATCGACGCCAAGCGCTTCAACATCACAAACGATGAGCAATTCGTGCTGGACTTCCTCAAAAAAGAGCACGTTCTTTTGGTTCACGGCGGCGGCTTCCATTGGGAACGTCCCGACCATTTCAGAATAGTCTACCTGCCGGAAACCTCCGTTTTGCAGGAGTCCATGGATAAGCTTGGAAACTTCCTAAAGGATTATCGGCAAGCATAATT
>JAVVZC010000112.1:0-4727 GCA_036650755.1 Oscillospiraceae bacterium | reverse complement strand
ATTTTCAGCCTTGGGAGGGGCGGGATAGGCAAGGGTGTCAAGCAGCATCATGGCGTCCGAAACCTGCCTGTCGTTCATGGAAAGCCTTGCCGCCAGCGCCGCGGGGAAGGCGGAAGCGTCCCCGCCGTCCCCCACCAGCATTTGGCAGGCGGCGGAATACGCCTCATTTTCGTCGGCACCCAAGGCGAGAACCAAAGTCACGGCGCTGTCCGCGCCCGGGGCAAGGCGAATTTCCGCTTGGGCGCAAATATAGGGGTCGGAAAGCCAGCCGAGGGGGGAGGGAATGCCCTTATTTATGGCGGCGGCAAGCCCGCCCCGCCCGGGCACAAGCTCCCGATGAGCGGAAATTTTTAGGGGCACGGAGGCGGAGAGACAGAGAAAGCTCTCCGCCGTTTTTCCCCTTGCCAAGCGGCGAATAATCAGGCTCCCGTCCCGCATTTTTGCATGCAAACCAAGCCTGTAAAAGGCTGGATGGTTAACATAATCTTGATAGCTTGCCAAAACAGGCTCAAACATAAAAATAAGCTGACAGCTTTGCTCAATGGAGCTTTTGGGGCTTACGGAAATTACCCGCTTCTCGCCGTTTACGTTTCCCGAAACGGAAAGCAAAAGCTGGGCACGCATTTCACGGGTTTCAAGGCTGTACTTTGCCCCGGAAAGCGTGAATTCCCAATTGCATTTTGTGCTTTTGTCCATGTCGGGCGTGGGCAAAAGGGAAAACAGCTCACCCTCCCGAGAAAGCCAAAGCTCAACACCGTGCTTTGTGCTCAAGGCGTCCCGAGAAGTGAAATAGGGCATAATTTCCCCAAAGCGGGAATGACTGATACCGCAGTCGGTTGACATAACATTATATTGTCCGTTTGAGAGCAGGGCGCAGGCGGGGGCTTCAAAATCCGCGAATTGTCCCCGACGCTCCCAATATACCGCCGAGCTTTTGGGCGGCTTTTTTTGCGCCGTTTGCCCCCGATTGCGGAGCAAAACGCCGCCAAGGGGCAGTTTTTCATCAAGCAAGCCCCCGTGGGCAGCCATTGCGGGGTCCGCCATCAGGCGGCGGGGCAGGGGGTCGTCACAAAGGCAATTCGCGATGGCGGCAAGGCTCATTCCAAGATGGTGGCTCATGACACAGCGGACGGTTTCGCCCCGATTTCCGCCGACACGACCCTTTGTAAAATCCACCGCCTCCCAAAATCCGAAGCCGCCGGGCGGGGCGTATTTTTCCAGCCGACGCAGGTTTTCTACGGCGGATTTTGCCCCACAGCAAAGGGCGAGAAAGCTGCTGTAGGGCGAAACAACAAGCTCGCTGTCCATGTTGCGCTTTAGCGCCAAAGCCCCGCAACCATGCGCCTTGTAGCGATAATTGAGGGCGGGGTCAAGGGCGTAAAAGGCGCATTCGGAAATGCCCCAAGGCAGCTTTAGGGGGGCACAGCGCTTTTTTTGAACGGAAACGCAAAAGTGAAGGCTTTCGTACATGAGAGAGCCGGGGTGGCTTGCAAAAAACAGGCGGGGCATCAGGTATTCAAACATGGTGCCGGTCCAAGAAACCATGCCACGGTAGCCGTCCTTTTGCACCATGGCACGGCTCAAATATCGCCAATGCTTTCGGGGAATGTCGCCCCTTGCGATGGCGATAAAGCCCGCGGTTCGGGCTTCACTGCACATAAGGTCGTAGCAACCGGCGGTTTTTTCGTTCTTTTCCGTGTCAAAGCCGATTGAAAAAAGCCGATGATTTTCGTCGTAAAGCGGCGCAAAGGACATGGGCGTCAGCAGAGCGTCGCAAAGCTCGGCAAGGCGGGTTTCCTGAAGCTCCAAAAGCCCCTCCCGCACAATTATGAGACAGGCGGCAAGGTTTCCGCTGTCCACGGTGGAGACATAGTTTGGGTGGAGCGGCTTCAAGCTTCGGGTGTCGTACCAGTTGTAAAGATGCCCCCGCCATTTTGGCATTCGCTTTAGCGTTGCAAGGATATTTTCGATGATACCCAGGGCGGTTTCCCGCCTTGTCAGCCCCAAATCAATGGCGGAGATACAGCTTACAAGGCAAAGCCCGATGTTGGTGGGTGAGGTGCGGTGGGCAAGCCCCACAGGCGGGCGCTCCTGAAAATTATCCGGGGGCAAAAAGTGGTCCTCGGCGGTGCAGAAGGCTTCAAAAAACGACCAAATTTGCTTTCCGCAACGCAAAAGATAGCTTCGATCCTCCGCCGAAACAGAGGGCTTGGGCGCTGTGTCCTTTGAAAGTGAAAGCGCGCAGAGGGGGGTGAAAATCCAAATAATCCCCGCCGCTTTGCCCAAAATTGAGGGCGCAAAAAGGCACAAAAGCAGTCCCAAAGCCGGGCAAAACCAAAGCTCCGCAAAGTGCTTCAAAACGCCGCTGTTGCCGCCGCTTAAGGCGGAGGCGGGTGTCCAATTGAGAAGCTTTTTGTGGCTTATCAGCATTCGCCAAAGGGCGGAAACCGCGGCGCACAGGCAGATATAGGCTTCATAGGGCAGAAGGATAAGCCCCAGCAGGCTTCGCAAAAGCGTGCCGCCAAAGCCGCGGACAAGTGAGCTGTAGCAACGGATTTTGACCTCCCGCTCGTCCCGAAAAAGTGTTTCGACGCCGGAAAAAACAAGGGGCAAAAGCAGTGCCAAAAGCGCCATAAATGCCGCAAAGTTAAGCCCGGAGACGGGGAACAAAAATGCGGCGATAATCGCAAAAAAGCAGAAGGGGGGAAGCAGGGAGCGGCGCAGGCTGTCAAAAAGCCGAAAGCGGTCAAGAGGCGAAAAGCTTTTGCCTCGGGAAAAAAGCCAAGGGCTGTTTTGCCAGTCGCCTCTTGTCCAGCGGTGAAGCCTTCGGTAATAGCTCAAAACCTTGGGGGGAAAGCTGTCGCTAAGCTCGGCGTCGCCCATGTAGCCGCCCCGAAGATAGGCACCCTCCAAGGCGTCGTGGGACAGCACCAAATTTTCGGGGATGGAATTATCACAGCAGGCAAGCAGGGCGCGGGCGTCGATTATGCCCTTCCCCGCGAAGCCGCCGTTTTCAAAAACGTCCATATATAGCTCGCCGCTGTCACTGCCGTAGGGGTCGCTGCCCCCCTGTGGGGCAAAAATTTTGGAGAAGGCGCTTTTGTTGCAGGAGGAAAGCTCCACCGTCATTCTGGGGTGGATAATGCCGTGACCGGCGACCACAATTTTGCGCTTTTCGTCCACAATCGCCCGATTTAGGGGGTGGAGCATGGCAGCGATAAGCTCCCGCGCCGTGCCGGGAGTGAGGCGGGTGTCCTCGTCCAAGGTAAGGATAAAGCGGGTGCCCCGCAGTGCCAAAAGACTGCCGCAAACGCAGGAAAGCTCTGTGCTTTTGCCCTCCAGCAGGCGGGCAAGGGAGATAATCGCGCCTCTTTTCCGCTCCCAAGCCATGAAGCGTTTTTCGCTTTTTGAATAGCTTCGGGGGCGGATAAAAAAGAAAAATCCACCGCCGTATTTTTGGTTCAGAGCGTCAATGGCGTTTTTCGCCCCATTGATGAATTTTTCGTCCTCGGGGGTTTCACCGCTGTCGGCGTCGGGCAGGTCGGCGAGAATTCCGAAAAGCAGATTGCTCCCCGCGTCACGGCTTGCAAGGCGAAATTGTTCCAGCCTTCGGGCTAAATTTTCGCCGCTTTTTTCGCCGGTCAGCAGGGCGGATATGACGCAAATGCTTCGCCCGACTTGGGGCACGGCGTTTTCAAGCTCCATGCGTGGGATGTGGGCGGGAGGCGTGACACGGAGAAGAAAAAAATCCAAAAGGCTTTTCACAAGCTGGGAAAAGGGCAAAAGTGACAATAAAAACACCGCGGGATTGTCAAAAACCACGGCAAAAAACAGGGAGAGCAGCAGGCTCAGCCCAAAATTTATGCCGATATATATGGCACCGCTCCGTTTTGCGGGGGCGTCGCCAAGGGGTTTTGTGAAAAGAAAATAGCCCACATGGCGGGCGTCGCCCCCGGCGGCGCGGGCAAGCTTTAGGACACGCTCCGCCACACTGGTTTCGGGCACGGCGTTGGCTTTTGCCAGGGCTTCCACCTGCTTTTTGTAGTGCTCACGGGTTTTTTCGCTCATGAATGGGTAAATTTCCGCAGGGTCACGGCGCAAAATTTGCTCCGTTTGGTCGGCTTTTTCCAAAACATCGGAGTAATCCAAGGTCGCCGTTTTACGCAGGGAGGAAAAAAGCACCCCGGCGGCTTCGGCTTCGGCGGCGTTCTCCCCATCCTCCGAATAGAGCAGAGCAAGCTCCGAAATCAGCGCCGCTTTTAAAAGGGGCACAAAAAGGGAAAGCTCTAAGCGGCTGAGTGAATAAACGGACTGACAGCCCGCCAAAAAAATGCCACAGCGTGAGCGGGAAATTTTGCCACCGCCGGCGCGGACAAGGGAGAGGCAAAGTGAAAAAAGCGCCGCCGTGTCACGGGAACGGGGCAGCTTCCCCACGCCGCGCAAATCGTTGAGGCAGGAGAGCCCCTCGCTCTGCGCCAAGTAATTGTTATCCAAAAGCCACTCATATTTGGGCGGCGGAACGTCGTTGGATTTGTATTTTGCGCTCAGCAGGGAGCTGCGTTTTCGAAGTGTTTTAAGGCTTTTTTGCAGCTCTGCCGAAATTGCGGAGCCGTGGATTGTGCCCGATACATTGAGCAGGCGAGCCACGTTTTCGCCATAGAGCGCAAGCTGGGCGTCGTTGATTTGCAGTCCGCAGCCGTCAAAGTTCATGGGTTCAACCTCTTTTC
>JAVVZC010000111.1:0-4730 GCA_036650755.1 Oscillospiraceae bacterium | reverse complement strand
GTGGGAATTCCGAACTTCTCCTGAATCATATCGGTAACGATTTTACCGGTTGCCCAGGTGTGCTTGCAGCCAACGTGACCCATGAAGATGGAGACGTTGATGCTGTAGTCGCGGTACATGTCCTCGATGATTTTTATCCAATATTCGGAGGGGCCTGTGGCACCGTGAATCATGGGTGTGTTGAGCATTTTCATTGAGAAGATGTATTTTACGCGATCCCAATCGTCGGGCTTGTCAAAGAGAATGCCGGACTGGAAGCCGAAGCCGTCCATAATGGTGGTGGCGCCGTAGACTTTTTCCATCCAATCCATGCTTCCGGTGTCGGACCAAAGCATGTTCTGCATCAGGCAAACTCTGTACTTTTCCTTGCCGCCGGCAGCGGAGGTCAAGCCTCTTGCGGCAAGCATGGAGCCCATGTTGAACTGAGCCTCAAGCATATCTGTGAGAGGCTTAACGCCGCAGAGGCAGGCAACAAGCTCGTTAAGAACAAGGGTACGTCCGGGCAGGGGGCAGGGAGTCTTTTTGCGAAGGTCAGCAATTTTTGCAAGGATGTCCCAAGCCTTGTTGGATTCTTCCATGATGGCTTTGAACTTCTCGTAGCGGTCAGCGTCCCACTTAAGACCGGTCAGGTTTTCCATGAACACGATAAACTTGTCCATTTGGTCTGCAAGGTACTGATAGCCCTTGTCGTCGTGACGGTAGGGGCAGTCAAAGGAGAAGCTGGGGCATTCCCAAACACGCTCCATCAAGGGGTATGCGATACGGGAGCTGTCGCAGGGGACGGTTCCGTGTACAAAGGCGTCAATTTTGATGCCGAATTCTCTCTTAAGAGCGATACCCAGCTGTGCCTTGTCGATGCCGCACATGGAGGTAGGAGCATATTTTTCGGTTTCGTCGATGTAGCGTCCGCAAAGATCAACCTGAGAGGCGATACGGCAGGAAATGCAGTCAAGGAAGAAGGGAACGCAGTCAAAGGCACGGATAAGCTCAACGGGGACGGGACCGCCGAAAACAACAAGCTTTTTGCCGTTCTTTTCCGCGTCGCGGATTTCTTCCCACTGGAATTTTTGAATATCGAACATCCACATAAGCTCGGGCTTATTCTTTGCCAGCATATGCTGATAGATACTGTCAACCTGCTTGCAGGTAAGGTCGATAATGTTTAGCTTGGCATCAGGATCTAAAGTTTTCTTGTTTGTATCGTTAGACATATCAATTCACCCCTCTTATCTTTCAAGCATTTCAATGAAGGCTTCAGCACGAATTGAAAGCTGTCCTGCATTGGCCATATGTTCTTCTCTTTCGAGCTGGAGCATGGGAACACCGATTGCCTTAAGGTCAGGCTCCAGGTAGTAGGACTCGCCGCCCCAGCACTCGCAGTTTTGCATCTTCTGATAGATAACGCCTTGGACGTCGTTTTCCTTGCAGAGGTCAACAATTTCCTTGTGGATTTCGGGACGGTTGTCAAGCTCACGGGGGCAGGTGTTACGTGCCATGTAGTAAGCGGCAATGCTGCCCATAACGTCGGAGTCGTCAATCTTCATCTCGGGGCCAAAGGTTCTGCTGCCAAAGCAGTTGTAGTCGGAAACAACAATGCCGCCGGCGTTTTCGATAACCTTTAGGTATTCGGGATCGTCAAGGGCGCTGCCGATAACCATAAGACGGGCACGACCGACGATAGGCTTGCGGTTCTTTGCGTCTGCAAGGAATTCCTTAAGCATGGCGTTAAAGTCGTCAACATGGATGTCGCAATGTGCAAGGCAGATGGAGAGCACCTCGGTGCCGGAAACTACGGGGTTTTCAGCTTTGCGCAGGGCATAAAGCTCAGCGATGAGCTTGCGGGTTTCGTTTGCCTTTGCGATTGCAGCCTTAAGTCCCTCGTCTGTAACCTTGTGGCCGGAAAGCTCGCCAAGTGCGTCAGCAAGCTCCTGAAGCTCGGATTTGTAGAAGGCGATTGTCTCGGGGTCGCTCATACGGGGAGCGCCGACAAACTTTGCAAAAATCTTTTTGCCCTTTTTCTTTTGGATGTGCTCAAAGTTATCGGTGATACGAGCCTGCATCATGCAGCCCTGTGCCTGTGCAAGTCCGTCAAGGTCATAGGTGCCGTTCATCAGGTATTGGAGAATGCTTCTTGCATAGCTGCAGGAAAAGCTGCTCATCCATGCTTCAGCGTCACTGCTGTCAACGCAGTTTGTTGCGCGAAGGTGAACGGGGAATACATCCGCGGCGTAGATAATTTCCTCCGGGATGTGGCAGCATACATAGCCGATTGCTTTTTTGCCCTGTGATTTCCAAGCATTGACTGCTTCTCCGGAAATCTTTGTGTCAAATAGTTTCTGGTAACTCATTTCTTCCTCCTAAAATTTAATTTAAAAATCTTCTTCGCCAATGATTTTCATGGCAATTGCCTTTTGCTTAAGTTCTTCGCGGAAGTCGGGGTGAGCGATGGAGATGATAGCCTTGATGCGGTCTTTGATAGATTTTAGGTAAACATCCACAACGCCGTATTCGGTAACGAGATATTGAACAAGGAAGCGGGGAGTTGTAACAACGGAGCCCTCGGGGAGAGCAGCGTGGATGTTTGAGTGAATTTCGCCCTTCTTGTCGGTGAAGGTGGAGCGCAGGCAAAGGAAGCTGCGGCCGTTCTTTGCTCTGGGGGCGCCGGCAAGGAAAGCATAGCTTCCGCCAACACCGCTGTATTCGTTCATGCCCTGAGCCTCGGAACAAGCCTGACCTGTGATGTCGATTTGGAAGGTGGCGTTGATTGCAACAATGTTGTCAACCTTTGCAACGCTTTCGGGAATAACAACATCGGTGTAGTCAAGCAGCTCGCAGATATCGCTGCGATTTCCAAGCCATGTATAAAGCTCCTTGGAACCGAAGGAACCCAGCATTCTGATGTCTTTGACAACGCCTGCTTCAGCAAGGTCAATCATTGCATCGGTGCCGATTTCGGTAAAGACATGAATGTCCTTTTTGTCCATAAGGTCGTAAGCAATTTGGTTTCCAAGTCCGCCCATGCCGATTTGAACGGTGTCGCCGTTCTTTACATAGGGCATGATGTGCTCTGCAATTTGCTTGTCGAACTCGGTGGGGCTTGCCACAGGCAGGGCAGGGATATCGTGGTGGTTTTCCACAAACAGGTCAAAATCCTCGACCTTGTATTTTGTGATTGAGTCGGGGCCGTGGGCAAGGGGCTGGTAACTGTTGATGATTGCAATTCTTTTTGTAACACCGGGGTGACGCATGATGTTGGGAGTAAAGTTTGTTCCCAGAACACCTGTATTTATGATGCCGTTTTCATCGGGAGGGCACACCTCGATGGCAACAACATTGCAATGGTAGGTTTCTGTAATGCTCTTTACCAAATCGCCGTAGGGTGTGGCGTTAAAGTCAATGTTGTTCTGCTTTGCCGCCATACGCTCATAGGCGTTTGCAAACATTGTAATGGTGTGGAAGCTTTTTTTGTATTTGGGGTCCATCAGTATTTTTGCGGGAGTGAGGTACATATTTGCCATTAGAGTGACGTCGCTAAGCTCCTCATAGCGATCTGCAAGTGCATCCATCAATGCACCGGAAACACATAGGGAACTTCCAAAATAAACTGTGTCGCCTGATTTGATGCTCTTTGCTGCGGTTTCCATATCTACCATATGGCTGTCGTAGTGTTTTTTCCAATCTGACATTTGTTTCTCTCCTTAGTTAATTTATAGTTCTTGACTGACAGCCCTAATCAATATATAATTCATTGGATAATGATAATTAGAGCAAGTTCTTCAATATGTGCTTATTCTACAATTATAAACGGCATAAGTAAAATACCTTGTTGTCCATCACAAAATACCTTGTCGCGGTATCAAGCGATACATAAAAACATCATCAATCAATATACCGAAAGGTATGGATGAGAAGTGGAGCCTCATAATGGAACTTAAAGACCTTCGTTATTTCTGCACAACCGCCGAGCTTGAGCACGTTACCAAGGCGTCCGAAAAACTGAATATCGCCCAGCCATACCTCACCCGCGTTATCCACCAAATCGAGAGTGAGGTTGACTGTGAGCTTTTCAGTAAAAACGGTCGGCGCATAAAACTCAATTCCAATGGCGAGGTTTTCTACAAATACGCAAAAAAAGTCCTTGCGGATATGGAAATCCTTTTTAGCGAAATGGATTATATACTTGAGCGCCGAGAGCAGACAATAACATTGATCTCCAACACGGAGTCCTTTTCCACACATCTAATTCACGATTTTAACAATATGTCACCGGATTATTCCCTCTCCATTTTGCAGGTAAAAACCAACGATATGCTTGATGCGCTGGTTAATGGCAGCGCTCAGTTTGCTCTCAGCTGCCCTCCCCTGCCCGTGGATGGAGTTTCCGACGTCATCGAAACAATCAATGTTTTCGGTGCGGTGGGCTGTCTGCTGTTTCCAACAGGTCACCCTCTCCTCAACAAGAAATCAATAAGGGTTGATGATCTCCGTGACGAAAAGCTGATAACCATGCCCAAGGGCAGCGGAATGAGAAACAGGCTTCAGCCCATCTTTGACGTGAACAATTTTCATCCCCGAATTATCTGCGAATCGGACAACCTTAACGTAATCACTCAGGCGGTTCAAAGCGGCGTGGGCTATGCCTTCGTAACAGAGGTCATAATGATGGACTATCCCGAGCTTTGGAGCAATGTCCGCAAAGTTGACATTCCCGACGTGATAGGATATTACGG
>JAVVZC010000110.1:0-4732 GCA_036650755.1 Oscillospiraceae bacterium | reverse complement strand
CCCCGGGCTTGCTTTCTTATTTCATCCCCATTGTGTAAAAAATCATCTCCGCCGCCTCCGCTCTGGTGGCGAAGTCCTTTGGTCTGAAAATTTGGGGGTCGTTTTTCGATTTGAAGCCTGCGTTCCGAAACTGGGAAACGGCGTCTCTTGCCCAGGGGCTTATATGTACATCGTCCCGATATTCAGCGGGCGCGTCCACCTTTGGCGCTGCGGAAAGCTTTGCCTCCGCGAAGCGGGAAAGCAGGGCGTAGAGCTGTTCCTTGGTTATATTCTCCTCCGGCGCAAAGATTTTTTTGGAAATCCCGGACACATAGCCCATGTTGTGCGCCCACGTGACCGCCTCGGAAAACCAAGCCTTGTCCGGCACATCCTCAAAGCCCGAATGGGTGGAAGCCTTGGAATTTGTCGGCACAAACGCCGCGGGACGTCCCGCCATGCGCCATAATATTGAAGCTGCCATGCCGCGGCTCAAATAGCTGTCGGGGAAAAGGCTCTCGCCGTCACCGATTAGAATGCCTTTGTCCCGAGCGAATTTAATTTCCTCTGCCGCCCAATGGTCAGCCAAATCATCCTCGCTGAACTGACTTGCCTGCTCTCCACCGGGCACGCTGTAATAAACCTGCCCGTTTTGCGGAACCACGCCCCGAAGCCTAAAAAGCTCCTCCAGCGTTACAAATTCGTAGCCCTCGTCCAGCAGAGCATCAATAGAGCTAAGCGCCACACGGACATTTTTTTCGTTCGTATCGTGGAGAATTATAATGGAGCCGTCACGGGCGTTATTGATTAGATTTTCGGTCATTTTGTCCTCGGGCGTGGACATTCTGCCGTTTGCCGGGTCCACCGACCATTGGATAATCGGCGCGGCGACGGCATTTTTTGTTGCCTTGGAAAAATCGCCGTAGGGCACACGGGCGTAAAAATCGCTTTGCCCCGTAATGCCGGCGAGCAGCTCATTTGTTTGGCGCAGCTCTTTTTTTGTTTGCTCAACGCCGATTTTTGTGTACCATGGATGGGAATAGCTGTGGTTTGCCAGCTGATGCCCCTCCTCAAACGCCCGAGCGGGAAGCTTTGGATAATACTCGATATAGCTGCCCACCAAGAAAAATGTAACGTGAACATTTCTTTCTGCCAAGCCGTCCAAAAGCAGGGGCGTGGTGGTTTTTGCAGGGCCGTCATCAAAGGTTAGGGCGAGAAGCTTTGTGTTGTTCGCATAAGCGGCGCCGCCCAGCAGCACACAGATATTCAGAACAAGAATGAAGGCAATAATTCGTTTTTTCATAACTTCCGTCTCCCCTTTTCTCACGGATTTGCTGCGTCTGTCGAAAGTTCACAGTCTCTGTCGCATCCAATTGAGTGTAGGGAGATTATAGCATTTTTTGGTTTCGTCGGTCAACATAATAAGTTATACTGTTATAATTTGTATTGTTTGTAACACCTTTGTAAGCATTAGTTTACATAATATATGCAATTTTAATTATGATAAATATTGTAATTACCCTCTTGACAATTTTTTCGCCATAGTGTACTATTGTCCTAGTGAGTTGGTCAACTAATACAGTAACCCAAAATTCATAGAAAGGTGATGAATGACTTGGCGTGGCAATTTACAAGCGACAGACCGATTTTTACTCAAATATCCGACCAAATTATATCGGGAATAATGAACGGAAGCTACAAGATGGGCGAAAAGCTGCCCAGCGTCCGCGAGTTTGCCCTTATGGCAGAGGTTAACCCCAACACGGTACAGCGGGCGCTCTCCAGCCTTGAAACTCTGGGCTTAGTTGAAACCCAGCGCAACACCGGCAAATTTGTAACCACAAACGAAGGCTGCATCGAAAGCGCGAGAGCCCTTCGCGGTCACGGACTGGCAAGGGATTTTTTGAGCAATATGCGTTCCATCGGCTATACCCGAGTTCAGACAATCGACATTTTAGAGGATGCCGACAAAGAGGAGGAAACAATTCATGAGTGATGCAATTCTTGAGTGCCGCGGATTGACAAAAAAATACGGCGCTGTCCCCGCACTCAACAATCTTAATTTGACACTGCCAAGGGGCAAAATAATCGGTCTGCTTGGCCCCAACGGCAGTGGCAAAACCACCCTAATCAAGCTTGCCTGCGGGCTGCTTACCCCCACGGGCGGCGAGATTTTGGTCTGCGGCGCAAAGCCCGGCGTGGAGAGCAAGGCGCAGGTTTCCTATCTTCCCGAGCGCAGCTACCTGCCCGACTGGATGACGGTTTTGGAGTGCCTCCAATATTTCAACGATTTCTACGCGGATTTCGAAATGGAGCGGGCAATTTCAATGCTGGAGGCTTTGCAGGTTCCCGCGGGGGCACGAATGAAGTCCCTCTCAAAGGGCACAAAGGAAAAGGTTCAGCTAACCCTTGTAATGTCCCGCCGTGCCAAGCTCTATCTTTTGGATGAACCCATCGGCGGCGTTGACCCTGCGGCACGGGACTACATTCTCAGCACCATCATCAAAAACTATTGTGAGGACTCCTCTGTTCTAATCTCCACCCACCTGATTGCGGATGTTGAAAAAATTCTGGACGAGTTTGTTTTCATCAAAAACGGTCAAGTCGTTTCCTATGCTTCCACGGACAGTCTCCGTGAGGATTTGGGAAAATCCATTGATGATTATTTCAGGGAGGTATTCAAATGCTAGGAAAGCTTTTAAAACACGACTTCAAGTCCTTGTCCCGCATGCTTTTGCCCACCCAATTGGCTATTTTCGGCGCAACCATTATCGCCACCTTGGGCGTCACCTTTAACATGCGCTCCGACCGCTTTTCCGCCGCCGTTCAAAACTCCGGCTTCGACATTTTAAGACTTATCACAGGCTTCATATCCGGCATAATGCTTTTGGCGATATTCGCCTCCACCCTGCTGATTGCCTTTATCATTTTCCAGCACTTCTACAAAAACTTCATGTGCGACGAGGGCTACCTTACCTTTACCCTCCCCGTCACCACCACCAGTCTTTTGTGGTCAAAGCTTATCAGCGCTTTTCTTTGGATTCTTATCAGCGCCGGCGTTGTTATTGTCTGCATGTGCGTTTTTGTGCTGTTTGGCACCGCCGACAGCGGCATCATCAATATGGAGCTGCTTCGCGACTTGCCCGAGGTAATCTCTCAGGCTGCGGACGTCCTTGGCGGGCATCTTGCCCTGCCCATAATTGAGTTTGTCCTGTTTATTCTTGTTGGCATAGTCCACGGCATTTTGCAGGTTTATCTCGCCCTTGTACTCGGCGGAGTTGTCACCCAAAAGCACAAGCTTCTTGCCGGCATCGGCTTCTACTTTGCAATCACCATTGTAACCGGCATCATCTCCTCCGTAGCTCAATCCTTTATCAACCTTGGACTTACAAGCAGCTTCGTCAACGCACCCTTCGCCACACATAATGTTGCCACCATGTTCCAATATATGATAAGCGCCATGCAGCCCTTGTACATTTTTAACATTGCGCTATCCCTTGTGCTCTCCGCCGTGTTTTTCATCCTTACCCGCTATTTCTTAAAAAACAAGCTAAACCTTGAATAAAATCCAAAAAAATGAGCCTCCAAGGGAATTTCTTTCCTTGGAGGCTCAAGCTATTTGTTTTAGTCCTTGATAATATGTACGTTTACGTGCTCATAGGTCATTTCAATTCCCCCGGCCTTGAACGCCTGACGGACGCCCTCATTGAGAGCAAAATGCACGTCCCAATAGTCCTCGCCTTTAACCCAAGCTCTGAGAACATATTCGATGCTGCTATCCTTATAGGACAGCAGACCCACAAAGGGCGCGGGATCGGGAAGAATGCGACCGTCGGCATTTATAACGCTCATCAAGGCGGATTTGACTTCTTCGGTTTCGTTGTCATAGGACACGCAGAAGGAAAGGTCAACGCGGCGATTTTTTTGCCGAGTGTAGTTTGTAACCTTGGTGCCCGTGACCTCGCTGTTGGGGATGTAGATGGTTTTGTTGTCAACTGTTGCCATGGTGGTGTGGAACAGCCCCACAACGCTCACAGTGCCCGCAACGCCGCCCAGCTCCACGTAGTCACCCGACACAAAGGGCTTTGTCGCAAGGATTGTGACGCCGCTGAACAGGTTTGACATGATGCCCTGAACCGAAAGCGAAAGAGCCAAGCCCGCAACGCCAAGCAAGGCAACAAGTGAGGCGGTTGGAATTCCAAGCTTGTCCGCCACGATGATAACAAGCAAAATCAACAATCCGGTTTTCGTGGCGTTGCGAATGAAGTTTTTGAGCGAAGCTTCCATTTGGGTCTTGTCCATAATCCCGGTGACAAGCTTAAGGATGATTTTGATAACGATTAAGCAGACTATGAATAGGACGACAGCGGAAAGCACCGCCATGAGTGAAACCTTGCCGAAAAATGGTTTTGACAGGAATTCGTTAATTGCCGTAAAATCCAATTTTGAACACTCCCTACATTTTTTTAGTTTAGCCGAAGCAAGCGGACAGTAAGCGGTGCGATGCAGTGTTTTGATACGGATAATAACAAGTCATAAGTATTGTAGCATATTTTTGCAGTCCGGCAAAGCAATTTTGTTCATTTTTACGCAATTATCCAAAGTTTGTATATTGCCCTTGACAAGCGGCGATTTTTTGTTATAATTATAAACGTTGTCGATGTGCGGGCGTAGCTCATTTGGCAGAGCGCCACCTTGCCAAGGTGGAGGTAGCGAGTTCGAATCTCGTCGCCCGCTCCATTTTTTTGCAGTTTTA
>JAVVZC010000109.1:0-4753 GCA_036650755.1 Oscillospiraceae bacterium | reverse complement strand
GCGGCGGCTTTGTCCGCATCGCCTATTGCGTCAGCAGCAGCACAATTCTTGGCGCGCTTCCCGGCTTCAAAAAGCTTGCTTTGGAGCTTGGTCTTTAAGCCACACAAAAAAATTATAGCTGCCTTGCAGTTTTATTAAGAAAAAGGAAACACTTTACAATGGATGAAAAGAAAACAATATTCAGCGGAATTCAGCCCTCGGGCGACCTTACCCTTGGCTCCTACCTTGGTGCCATCAAAAACTGGGTGGAGCTTTCGGACGACTATAACTGCTACTATTGCATCGTTGATATGCACGCCATCACGGCGCGGCAAAACCCGGCGGATTTGCGCCGCCGCACTCTTTCCCAGCTTGCCCAATACATCGCCTGCGGGCTTGACCCCCAAAAAAACACCATCTTCATCCAAAGCCATGTCCCCGCTCACGCGGAGCTGTCTTGGGTGCTCTCCTGCTACACCATGTTCGGTGAGCTGTCCCGCATGACCCAATTCAAAGACAAAAGCTCAAAAAACGCGGACAACATCAACGCCGGGCTTTTCACCTATCCTGCCCTTATGGCGGCGGATATTCTCCTCTACCAAAGCGATTTAGTCCCCGTTGGCAGCGACCAAAAGCAGCATGTTGAGCTAACCCGTGACATCGCCACCCGCTTCAACGGCGTTTACGGCGACGTTTTCAAAATCCCGGAGCCCTACATCCCCAAGGTGGGTGCCCGCATCATGAGCCTTACCTCCCCCGAAAACAAAATGTCAAAATCCGACAAAGACCCGGGCGGCTGCATCTACCTCATGCAAAAGCCGGAGGAAATAATGCGCAGCTTCAAGCGCGCCGTCACCGACAGCGAAACCCTTGTAAAATTTGACCCCACAAACAAACCCGGCGTTTCAAACCTTATGACCATCTACTCCGTTGCAAGCGGCTTGAGCCTTCCCGAAATCGAAGCAAAATTCGAAGGTCTGGGCTATGGCGACTTCAAGCCCCAAGTGGGCGAAGCCGTTGTTGAGCTTTTGCGCCCCATCCGCGAGGAAGCGGAGCGGCTGATGGCGGACAAAGCCTACCTCGAAACCGTTTACCGAGATGGCGCGGAGCGGGCGGGAAAAGCCGCAAACTACACCCTTCGCAAGGTCTACAAAAAACTGGGCTTTGTTGCAAAATAGCGAAAGCACCCCCCAATTTCCCCACCGTTTTCGCTAATTGAAAGGACATCAAATCATGCCAAGCTTTATGCCCATCGACACCGCCCTTGCCCTCAAAATACTAATCACCATCGCCGTTGCCTTTGTTGTCAGCTTTGCGGCAACCCCAATCGTCAAGGCTTTTGCCCAAAAGGTGGGTGCCATGGACGTCCCCGGCGAAGTTCGGCGGGTTCACGACCACCCCATTCCCCGAATGGGCGGACTTGCCATTTTTCTTGGTTTTTTGCTCAGCGTTTTACTTTTCGCTGACATCACCCGCCAAATGCAGGGCATACTTTTGGGTGCCGTAATCATCGTTGCCACCGGCGCTGTGGACGACCTTATCTCCCTTAAGGCTTGGGTGAAGCTTTTGCTTCAAATCCTTGCCGCGGTTGTCGCCGTGCTCCACGGCGTTATAATCGAAGTCATCATGAACCCCATCGTTTGGAGCGCCTCGGATTATCTTTCCCTTGGCTGGCTCCAAATTCCCCTGACCATTCTTTGGATTGTGGGCATCACAAACTCCGTCAACCTTATCGACGGGCTGGACGGGCTTGCCGCCGGTGTTTCAAGCATCAGCAGCCTTACAATGCTCGTTATTGCCCTTGTGGTTGCCGACGGAAACGTTGCGGTTGTCATGGCGGCGCTTATGGGCGCCTGCGTGGGCTTTTTGCCCTACAACCTCAACCCCGCAAAAATCTTTATGGGTGACACCGGCTCCCTGCTTTTGGGTTATATTCTTGCCACCATGTCGGTTTTGGGGCTTTTCAAATTCTACGCGGTGGTTTCCTTTGCCGTGCCCCTTTTGGCACTCGCCATCCCCCTTTTCGACACCATCTTCGCCTTTTGCCGCCGTCTGCTCAAGGGGCAAAACCCCATGCACCCGGACCGCGGTCACTTCCACCACCGTCTTTTGGACATGGGTCTCAGCCAAAAGCAGGCTGTTGCCGTCCTCTATTCCATCAGCGCAATTTTAGGTCTTGCAGCCGTTGTTATCACCACCGGCGGTGAGCTTAAAGCACTCATCCTGATTTTGGGCTTCTGCATCTGCGCCGCCCTTTGGGTTTTTGTTTACAAAGAACTCCACAAAACCCACGTCTCCGAGGAAAGCCTTCCCGAGGAAAGCAAAACCCAAAGCCCGGAGGAAACCCCCGCCAACAAATGCTCCGAAGCTTCTCCTTCCGACGAAAACACGGAAGCTTCCCCCATCCAAGAAAAAGAGGAGGACAAGCATGAACAAAATTAAAGTCATGTCCGTTTTTGGCACAAGACCGGAGGCAATAAAAATGGCTCCCCTTGTTTTGGAGCTTGCCGCCCACCCCGAATTCGAAAGCCTTGTCTGCGTCACAGCCCAGCACCGTCAAATGCTGGACGACGTTCTTTCAAGCTTCAAAATAACGCCGGATTACGACCTTAACATCATGCAGTCCGGGCAAACCTTGGCAGACATCACAAGCCGTGTGCTTCAGGGCATCGGCGGCGTTCTGCGGGAGGCAAAGCCCGACCTTGTGCTTGTCCATGGCGACACCACCACCACCTTTGCGGGCGCTTTGGGTGCCTTCTACGAGCAAATCCCCGTGGGTCACGTTGAAGCGGGGCTTCGCACCTTTGACCGCTATTCCCCCTTCCCCGAGGAAATGAACCGCTGCATGGTTGCAAGGCTTGCTGGGCTTCATTTTGCCCCCACGGCACAAAACGCAAAAAATCTCCGCAACGAAAACATCGAAGCCAACATTTTCGTCACGGGAAACACTGTCATTGACGCCATGGCATACTCCGTTGGCGACGGCAGCTTTTCAACAAAGGCACTGCAAGAGCTGGACTTTTCCGCAGGGCGGGTCATCACCCTAACCTGCCACCGCCGTGAAAACTACGGCGAACCCATGGAAAACATTTTTTCCGCCGTGGCACGCCTTGCCCGTGACTTTCCCGACATCCAAATCGTCTATCCCGTCCACCTTAGCCCCGCCGTGCGGGAAGCCGCAACCCGAAACCTTGGCGACATCCCCAACATCCGACTTTTGGAACCGCTGGACGCAATGGAAATGCACCGCTTAATGTCCAAAAGCTTTTTCGTAATGACAGATTCCGGCGGAATTCAAGAGGAAGCGCCCGCTCTCGGCAAGCCCGTTTTGGTGCTTCGCCGTGAAACAGAGCGACCCGAAGCCGTTTCCTACGGCACCGTTTCCCTTGTGGGCGTTGAGGAAAACGCCGTCTACGACGCCGCCCGTGAGCTGCTCACCGACCCCGATGTTTACGACCGCATGGCAAAGGCGACAAACCCCTATGGCGACGGTCACGCCTGCGCCCGCATTGCCGAAGCAATCCTTTTCGCCTTTGGCGAGCGGGATGTCCGACCGGAGGATTTTCGTCCATGAAAAAACAATACCTCTATGGGCTTATCGCCCTCAGCGCAATCGTAATCATTGTTGTTCTCGTCATCGTGCTGGGGCGCTCCAAAGACACTCCCCCAATCTCTCTCCCCTCGCCCACTCAACAAAACGGCGACAACAACTTCGGCGAAAACGAAAACCGTGTGGAAATCACCCCCGAAACCGTCCAAGCTGTTCTAAAAACCCTTAAGCGCCCCGAAAGCTATTCTCGGGAATACACCGTCACCACCTATTGGGCAGGCGGCAAGGGCGACAAAAGCCTTAAGCTTTGGCACAGAGACGGCAAAACACGGATGAGCACCACCCAAAACAACACCACAAAAAACATTCTCATTTCCGGCGACAGGCTCTCCATCTGGTATGACGGCTCCGACGCTGTTGTTTCCTCCAAGCTCTCCGACCACGACCTTGAAGCAACGGACAAATACTCGGCGCTTATCACCTATGAGGAACTTCTAAAGCTCTCGCCCGACGCCATCCTTGCCGCCGGCTATGAGGACAAGCTGGGCGAACCCTGCGTCTTTGCCGAATACACAAGCGGCAAGCTCAATTACCGCAACAAGGTTTATGTCTCCACCATCTCCGGGCTTTTGGTTTCCGCCTCAATCTACGACAAGGAAACCATCACCTATTCCATGGACTCGGTTTCAACGGAGCTTTCAGACCCCCCCGACGATGTTTTTGCCCTGCCCTCTACAAAAAAAGCATAGCCCCCGCAATAAGTAAAAACTCAATATCTCCGCTCTCCCGATACATCAAATACAAAACCCCAATCAAAATAAAATCCTCTGTTTCGGGAACTGCTTTTTTCAGCTTTGAGAATATTCCGCTTAAACCGCCGAGCCCGCCCAGAATTCCGGGTTGACCCGGCGGTTTCATAAATTCCGGGCGGCTGTATTCCGCTTCCATGGGAGGCATTGGCTCAGCCCGAAAATCAGGCTCAGGAATGTGCTCCACAACGCCGCTGTTTCCCGCATACCTGTTCATCGCCTCAGCCCCCCTTTTTCAAAAATGCGGCTCCCGCAATGTGCATTACCCTTGCGATTTTCATGGAGCGCTCCAGCTTGCTTCTTCTTTTTTCCGAAAGCCAAGGCTTCATTGCCTCCAAAAGGGCTGTTTTGTCCGCCCCCGCTCCCAAGCCCCCGCCGCCGGTGCCAAGGCTCCCAAGTCCACCGCCCAGCAGTT
>JAVVZC010000108.1:0-4788 GCA_036650755.1 Oscillospiraceae bacterium | reverse complement strand
CCGAAAATCGGCACCCAAATGCAATTGGTCTTTTCATAGCTCCAAGCAAGCGCAAATCCGCCGGGCAGGTATTGAATAATGTATAGCAGCACCCGCCAATCCATGCTGGCGAGGGCATATTGCCACACGTGGCAGGCGGCGAAAAGCAAAATTGAAACGCTGTAGGCAAGGATGCGGCTTTTTTTCCGCAGGCTTCCGAAAAGCACGCCGCGAAACAAAATTTCCTCCACAATCGGCGCGATAAACACCGCAAGCCCCAGCGTTGCGCGCTGTGATTTGTCCGCCATATCCATGACGGCGGCGTTGTTGGGATTTGCAATTCCGTCCCCAAAAATCAGCAGCATCACCGAGGCGGCAAGGAAGCTCAGCACCATATTGAGAAAATATGACATGAGAATTGTCATAATATTGGGCATCAGCGCATCCAGCAAAATGTCGTAGGCATTGCGCAAAAACTTCCACATAAAGCTGAAGCAAAACAGCAGTCCCGCACCGTAGTAGATGCAGTTTGCCCCAAACTGGCTCAGCCCGCCGGGCAGATAATACGCCAGCATGTTGACGAAAATCGGGATTATAAAAATGTGCAGCGGCAGGTAGATAAGCCCCGCGATTTTTTGCATTTTCGTCAGCGTGCTGTCAAAAACCGTAAGGTGAATTTTTTTCAAGCCTCCACCTTCTTTTTAAACTCATAGAGTAAATTCATGGCTTCGATTGGGGTCAGTGTGTCAAGGGTAAGGCTTTGCAGCCGTGCCGTGATTTCGTCGGCGGCGACGTTTGAAAAGCTGATTTGGGTTTCGGCGGCAGCCTGTTTTTTTGGTGCCGGGGCGGCAGCGCCGCTCTCCAGCTCACGAAGGCATGCCTTTGCTCGGGAAACCACAAAATCGGGCACGCCGGCAAGCTTTGCAACCTCGATGCCGTAGCTGTCGTCGGCGGCGCCTTGGACGATTTTGCGGAGGAAAATCAGGTCGCCCCCCTGTTTTTTCGCGGAAATGCTGTAGTTTTTCACACCGGGGAGCTGACCCTCAAGGGCGGAAAGCTCGTGATAATGGGTGGCGAACATGGTTTTCGCGCCCAGTTTTTTCTTGTCGGCGCAAAATTCCAGCACCGCACGGGCAATCGCCATGCCGTCATAGGTGGAGGTGCCCCGCCCGATTTCGTCCAAAATGAGCAGACTGCCCCGGGTGGCATAGCGCAAAATATCCGCCACCTCGGTCATTTCGACCATAAAGGTGCTCTTGCCGGAGGCAAGGTCGTCGGAGGCGCCGATGCGGGTGAAAACTCGGTCGCAAACGCCGATTATGGCGCTTTTCGCGGGGACAAAGCTGCCCATTTGCGCCATCAAAACGATGAGCGCGGTTTGGCGCATGTAGGTGGATTTTCCCGCCATGTTGGGGCCTGTTATGATGGCAACCCTGTCGTCCCCGCCGTTTAAAAAGGTGTCGTTGGGCACAAAAAGAGCTTCGCTCTGCATTTTTTCAACCACCGGATGCCGTCCCGCCGTGATGGAAAGGGTTTGGGAAAGGTCAACCTCGGGCATGGTGTAGCCGCTTCGCACCGCGGTTTCGGCAAGGGAAACTAAGGCGTCAAGCTCCGCAACGGCGTCCGCCAGCGCTTGGATTTTTGTTACCTGAAGGGCGATTTTGACCCGCAAATCGTCAAAAACACGGAATTCCAAATCGGCAAGGCTGTCCTTTGCGGAAAGCAAAGCCGTTTCCAATTCCTTTAATTCTTGGGTGAAAAAGCGCTCGTTTGAAACAAGAGTTTGCTTGCGGATGTAGTCCTCGGGCACGTTTTCCGCGGAGGCGCGGGGGATGTCGATGTAGTAGCCGAAAACTCGGTTGTAGCCCACCTTTAGTTTTTTTACGCCTGTGCGCTCCCGCTCACGTTGCTCCAGCTCGCTGACCATTTTTGCGCCGTTGTCCCGCACATTGCGAAGCCTGTCCGCCTCCTCGCAGTAGCCCTCTCGGAGAATTCCGCCCTCTCGGACGGAAAATGGCGGCTCGTCGCAAATCGCCCGAAGGAGCAGGGCGGACAGCTCGGAAAGGGGGTTCGTTTCGGCGATTGCCCGAAGCATGGCGCTGCTTTTTCCCTCCAAAAGCTGGGATAGCTTTGGCATTGCGGCGCAATATTGCCCCAAGGAAAGCAGGTCACGGCCGTTTGCCGTGCCGTAAACCGCCCGCCCCACAAGTCGCTGAATGTCACCGATTTCCCGCAGGGTTTCCATGATTTCGCCCCTTGCCACGTTGTCGGAAAAAAGCTCCTCAACCGCCGCGAGACGCCGACGAATTGCCACCGGGGAGAGCAGTGGTCTTGCCACCCAAGAGCGCAAAAGTCTGCCCCCCATGGGGGTTTTTGTTTTGTCTAAAACCCACAAAAGACTGCCCTTTTTTTCTCCGGTTCGGAGATTTTCGCAAAGCTCCAAATTGCGCCGCGTGGTGTAATCCAGCTCCATGTAGCGCCCGCCGGAAAAAACGTCAAGATTGCTGATGTGGCTCATATCGAACTTTTGAGTTTCCTCGATGTAGCTTAAAAGTCCACCGGTGGCGCACACTGCCGCCGCGTCGTCATGAAGCCCGCCCGCGTCGATATCGGGCAGTTTAAACTGCTGGCAAAGCCGTGCCGCGCCCTCCATATAGTCAAAGCGATTGCCGCCTGTTTCCGCCATGCAGTCCAGCTTTTTTGATAAATATTCCAAAAGCTCCGGCTGTTCCTCGGCTCCGGCGCTCAAAACAGCCTCACGGGGCATGAAGCGGGCAAGCTCATTTTCGATGTGGGCAAGTGCCGCGTTTTTGAAGCCCGCAACGCAAAATTCGCCGGTGGAAACGTCGCAAAAAGCCACCGCGCCGCTGCTGCTGTCAAGAAAAATTGAGCAGACGTAGTTACTGCGCCCCTCCTCCAGCATGGAGCTTTCCGTGACGGTGCCGGGGGTGATGACCCGAATTACGTCACGGCTGACAAGCCCCTTGGCAAGCGCCGGGTCCTCGGTTTGCTCGCAAATTGCGACCTTGTAGCCCTTGGCGATGAGCCGCGCGATATAGGCTTCGCAGCTGTGGTAGGGCACGCCGCACATGGGCGTGCGCTCCTCGGGATTTTCGACTGTGCGGTCACGGGTGGTAAGGGCAAGATCCAGCTCTCGTGAGGCTGTTTTTGCGTCCTCGTTGAACATTTCGTAAAAATCGCCCAAGCGAAAAAACAGGAGACAATCCTGATGCTGAGCCTTTATTTCGTTGTATTGGAGCTTCATTGGGGTCATTTGAGGCATTATATTTTTCCTCCCTCGGGCAGTTATTTGATGATTTCGCCTCTCAGCGACCAGGTGTTGCAATCCACAACCAAAACCTCTGCAAAGCTTCCAATCAGGGACTTTTCGCCGCTTAAGCGAAGCAGGCGGCCGCCGTTTGTGCGTGCCGTCAGGAAGCCCTGCTCCCTGTCCTCGCCGTCGATAAGCACCCGAAGGCGCTTGCCGATATAGCTTTTGTGCCGTGCCTCGGAAATGGCGTTTTGAACCTCAATCAGCCTGTCAAAATGCCGCTGTTTTTCTTCCCGCGTGAATGGGTCGGGCAAACTTGCCGCCGGGGTGCCCTGCCGTTTTGAATAGATAAAGGTGAACATCGCGTCGTAGGAAACTTTTTTTACAAGGTCGATTGTGGCGTCAAAATCCTCGTCGGTTTCATCGGGGAAGCCCACAATAATGTCGGTGGTGAGGACAATTTCGGGCATATATTCCCGTGCTTTTTCCACAAGCGCCAAATATTTTTCCGCCGTGTAGCGGCGGTTCATCGCCTGCAAAATTCGGTTACTGCCCGATTGCAAAGGCAGGTGCAAATGCTTTTCGCACTTTTCGCAGTCACGCATGGCGGCAAAAAGCTCCTCGTTTGCGTCCTTGGGGTGGCTTGTCATGAAGCGAAGGATAAAGTCGCCCTCAAGGGCGTTTACACGGCGGATAAGCTCCGCAAAGCTGATGCCGTTTTCCAAATCGTTGCCGTAGGAGTTGACGTTTTGACCCAAAAGCGTGATTTCCTTGTAGCCCGAGGCGATAAGCTCCCGCGCCTCGGATAAAATGTCCTCCCAGCGGCGGGAGCGCTCCCGCAGACGGGTGTATGGAACGATGCAATAGCTGCAAAAATTGTTGCAACCATACATGATTGAGAGCCAAGCTCTCGCCCCCTCTGTCCGTGAGTGGGGGACACCCTCGGCGATACAGCCGTCCCCCTCACCGGGGGCAAAAATCGGCTTTCCCGCTGTCATTGCTTGGGAAAGCAGCTGGGGAAAGCGCCAAATTTCGTCGGGGGCGAAAACCAAATCCACAAGGCTGTAGGATTTTTTGATTTTTTCCGTGACGTGGGGCTCCCGCGCCATACAGCCGCAAACGGCGATAATTTGCTTTGGATTTTTTGCTTTTGTGTGGGTCAGGGTGCCAAGATTTCCAAAAACCCGCTGCTCCGCGTGTTCGCGAACGGCGCAGGTGTTGATGATGATTATGTCGGCAAGGTACTCGTCCTCGGTGGGGGCATAGCCCATTTTGGCAAGGTAGCCCCGAAGCTTTTCGCTGTCCTCCTCGTTTTGCTGACAGCCAAAGGTTTCCACCTTTGCAAAGCGGGGCGCGTCGCCCATTTCCGCCCGAAGCGCCGCGCAAATTTGGAGCTGTGCCGCCACAGCCTCCGCCGAGATTTCCGTTCTTTTTATGCTCATGTTTCATTTCCCATCGTGATTTAGTTGATATGACTGCTATGATATCATTTTATTGTGGTATTTTCAATGGTTTTAATGTATAATAGTTGCACCTAT
>JAVVZC010000107.1:0-4814 GCA_036650755.1 Oscillospiraceae bacterium | reverse complement strand
GACATGAAATCCAAAATGGACAAGCAGAGCAAGCTGCTCTCCGAGCTTAAGGCAGGCGGCACAGGCGCCGTTGTCAAGAGCGAGGTCAACGGAATTGTAAAAACCATCAACGTGACCGCGGGCAACACAACGGACGCCGCAACCCCGCTTGCAGTGGTGGAGGTCCCCGACAGAGGCTTTGGGCTCACCTTCTCCGTCACAACGGAGCAGAGCAAAAAGCTTAAAATGGGCGACGAGGCAGAGATTACAAGCAACTATTGGGGCGGCGACAAAACCACCGCAACCCTTGTGGGAATAAAATCCGACCCGGAAAAACCGGGCACAAACAAGCTCCTTGTTTTCAAGCTTGAGGGCGACGTGGAAAGCGGCGCTCAGATGAGCATTTCAATTGGCGAGCGGGGCGCAAACTACGAAGCCATCATCCCCAGCAGTGCCCTCCGTTCCGACAGCAACGGCAGCTTTGTGCTTGCCGTCATGCCAAAGAGCAGCCCCTTGGGCAACCGTTACATCGCCCAGCGGGTGGATGTTAAGGTGCTTGCCTCCGACGACAAGAGCACAGCCGTTTCCGGCGGAATTACAAGCAGTGACATGGTTGTAACCACCTCCACAAAGCCCATCGAACCGGGCACTCAGGTTCGTTTGCCCGACGCCGGTTAATTTAAGCGCAGCAAAATTAAAAAGAATTACGAAAGGCGGGGCACCAGCTTGACCAAGAAGAAAAAATTATTGCTTTCCGGGATAAATGCCCTCCTTTTAATCCTTATCATCATTTGCCTGTTTTTTATCCACAAGGACGCCCGCACCCTTCAAAGCCAGCAGGCGGCGGAGGTTTGGAAGGGGCAAAGCAAGGACCGCTACGCCCAAATTTCCTGCTTTATGCCGGTTAACGACACTGTGGAGCTTTTGGAAATCATGAACTACCACGGCGTAATCGACAAAAAGCTGATCGAAGCCGGAGTTAAGCCCCCGGTGGAGGGCAAGCAGTGGCGGGACGCCTTTTCCTCAGAGGGCAGCGTTAGCGTGACAAGCGACCGAGGCAGCTTCAAAACCACCGCAATCGGTGTGGGCGGCGACTACTTTATGTTCCACCCCTACACCCTGCTTTCGGGCACCTACCTTTCCGACACGGACGTAATGAAGGACAGAGTTCTCCTTGATTATGAGCTTGCATGGAAGCTTTTCGGCGGCACGGATTTGGACGGCATGAGCGTAAAAATCGGCGGCAAGCCCTTTTATATCGCAGGCGTTGTCCGCCGTGAAACCGACAAGTTTTCAAACAAAGCCTTCACAGGGGAGCCGGTTATTTTCATGTCCCACACAGCCCTTAGCGAGCTTTCCGGGGACGATGGCTTGGGCATCAGCTGCTACGAGCTGGTTATGCCCGACCCCATCACAGGCTTTGCAAAGGCAATTGCCAAGGAGAGCTTCCCGCTTGGCAAGGGCGTGGTTGTTGAAAACAGCACCCGCTATAATTTTGGCAGTATCTACGGCATGTTCAAAAACTTCGGCAGCCGCTCCATTGCTAACAACGGCGTCAGCTATCCCTATTGGGAAAATGCCGCCCGAATTTCCGAGGTGAACATCGCAAGGCTTTATGTTTTCATCCTTATTTTGGGCGCCTTCCCCTTTGTCTGTCTCTCAATTATCGCGGTGAAGTTCACAATCTTCCTCATCAAAAAATTAAAGCGCCTTGCCTTCCTGACTTGGGACGCTTGGGACGACCGCTACGGTCGCCGTGAAAAACAAAAGCAGCGCCGTGCCCTAAAAAAACAGCAAGAAAGTGAAAACCCGGAGGCGGCAACAAAAAAACAACTTCGGCTTCCCCGCTTTCCAAAGCGCAAGGCAAAGCAAAAAACAGAAAAAATTCCCCCAAAAAAATCCGTCGATGATTACGACGAAAAAGCAATAGAAATGGACATTGAGAGCATTGTTCGTGAAATGCTGTCCAATGAAGATAATTCCGACACCGAAAACAAATAACAATATCCAAATCGGATACAGCACAAAAAACGTCCCACGGTTAGTTTTAACCGTGGGGCGTTTTTTGCTTGTCGAACCGCGTTTTCGCAAAGCCTCATTTCAGCCCCAGCGCGGATTGATGCTGACGAACCAAAGCATAGGCTCCGTCAAAGTCCACATGGGGGTTGTAAATGCTTTCAATTTTGTCGTGGAGTTTTTTTGCCTCTGAAAGTGCGGAGATTGCCTCGTTTTGCAGAGCCTCTGTAAGCTTTTCACAGCGGCGGATTTCGGGGCGCAGGGGCTTTGCCGTTTCGCCTTCAAAAAATGCGTCCAGCCGAATTCTCCGAAAGGGCGCCGCTCCCCCCAGCCCGGAGGTGGAGCAAACAAAGCCCAGTGAAAGGCCGGGAATGAGCACAGCCTCCAAAACATTTGGAGCAAGGGGGAGGGGGCAGGCAATGACCCGATGCCCCGCCGCCATCCCAGCTTCGGCGATTTTTGGCAGCACATATTCACCCAGTTGCAGTCTGTTGTCCAAAAGGTAAAAGCGATTGCAAAGTTTTTCCGCCGTTTCCATAAGCGACATTTCGCCCGAGCAGGACAGGGCGCTCAAAAACCGTTTGGTAATCCTGCCGCCCTTGACCCGTCTTTTTCCGATTTCACGCCCAATAATGCCGTTTATCCGTTTCAGAGCGTTTTCTCTTTCTGCTTGGGAAGCAAAGCCGCTTTGCCAATCTGTGCGCAGTGCTCCGGCGGCACGGAGCAGGGCGTTTGCCTTTTTGTATTTTGCGGCGGAGGCTTTAAAAAGCTCCCTTAGCTCAGTGCCGTGTTCTGCGATTGCTTCAATGTCGTAGAGCGTTCCCATGTCAATGTAGGCGGAGTCAATGGCGGCTATGTGGGCGTCCCGAAGATGGGGTGCGGTGCCGTCCATGTAGCCGGTTTTCAAAGCCGGGAGGTACACGCCGTCAAGAGAGGAGGGGTCGCCGGAGCACAGCGCATATTCCACGTCAAGTCCCGCGTCCTCGGCGCTTGAGCCAAGCATTTTCATGAAACTGGATTTTCCGCAACCGGCGCCGCCCTTTATAATCCACAGAAAGTCGCCGTCCTCAGGCGACGCAAAGCTTTCATAAAGGGAGTAAAAGCCGTTTGCGGAGTTTGCGCCAAGAAAATACCGCAAGGTTTGTTGTTGGTTCATATAGTCGTCAGTCCCTTCAATAACTATCAATTCACTACACTTTATGCCGTTGGGACGGCTTTTGCCTATGGAGAAGCAAAATATATTGCAAAGCCGCTTTGACGGGAGCGAAAATGCGGTTTTAAATCAGGGGATTTACGTCAAAACAAAAAAAGACGCATCCCACAATTTTAAAAAAGTGGAATGCGCTGTAAAGTTAAATTTTGGATGGAAACTAGACAATTCTGCGGGAACCGACATAGTGGTTTTCGTAGTAGTCCATGGATAATTCGCTGATGATAACACTGCCGGAGCCGGAGCTTGAGTGGATAAACTTGCCGTCACCAACGTAAATTCCAACGTGTCCGATGGAATTGCCGGAGCTTGAAAAGCAAATAGCGTCGCCCACTTGGAGGTTTGCCTTGTCAACGGAAACGCCGTTGCTGTAGATGGAGGCGGCGGTGCGATTGATGGTGTAGCCGCATTCCTTGTAGACGTAGTAGACAAAGCCGGAGCAGTCAAAGCCGGAGGCGGAGGTGCCGCCCCAAACATAGGGCACGCCCATGTATTTCATGGCGGTGTCAACAATTTGCTGACCCTTATCGGTGGTTTGAGCGCCGCTTTTACCGGTGAGTGCGAAAAAATCGCTGTGTACATAGCCGATTGCGCCACTGCCCTGAACCTTGTACCAAGGACCGGAAACGCCGATAACCTGCATCGCAGTGCCGTTTTGGAGGGTGCCGATGATGGGACCTGCAAGGGAGGGAATGCTGCGAAGGCGAACATCGGAGCCTTTTATGCTGCCACTGCCCAAGGCGGCTTCAAGGGTTTCGGAAAAGCTGAGAAATTCCGAGGACATGTAGCCCAAGCTACCCTCATAGACAACTCTTGTCCACTCGTTGTCAATTCGCTGGGAGACAACCACGGCGGAATTTTGGGGAGCGGTTTCAAGAAGCGCAGCCGAGGCGTTTGGCGCGGCGCGAAGGTTAAGGGAGCTGGCGGAAACCCTTGCCCCGCCGCTACTGGCGGCAAAGGCGGAAACGGAGAGAATAGCGCAAAGTGTTGCTGTGATTGCAATGGTTTTGAAAAGTTTTTTGCTCATAAACGTCCTTTCGCGAAGTATCGGGGAAGTATCGCCCGAAAGGGTTTTAAAGGATTGAAAAGGCGAGGCGGGGCAGAAGCCTATTGGTTGGTAAGAGCTCTGTCAAGCCAAACTGCGGCAACGTCCATTGCGGCGTAAAGGCTGTCTTTTTCGCTTTTTTTCACCACACGGTCCCGGGATTTGATGTCGGGGTCGGTGAGCTGAAGCTGGATGGAAACCTTGGTGGCAACGTCCAGATCCTTAACTTTTTTTGTATCCAAAATTTGTAGGTAGATGATATATTTCTCTGACATGTCTCCAAAATAGATCATGTTGTCCTTGCGACGGAGGAGATGCCCCTTGTATTCCAATGCTGCTGTTTTTTCTTCTGCCATAATAAAATCAATCCTTTCTGCGGAACGCAGGCGTTAAATGGTGATACGCACAACGTAACCAAATTGTAACACATTGTTTCCTGATTGTCAACGCCGTTGAGCGCTTTATTTTTGGTCATAATTGCTCAATTTCCGCCCATTGAACACGGGAATGGGCGGAAATTGTGGACAAAAGTTATTATTTGAAGTACTTTGCGGCGGAGGTGAA
>JAVVZC010000106.1:0-4822 GCA_036650755.1 Oscillospiraceae bacterium | reverse complement strand
CGCTTCCGTGGTATTTTTTTATTCCTCAATATCTTCAATTGCCCCCGTCTGCATAAACGGCAAAAAAATCCTCTCCATGAGTACCGATTGCAGCAACGCCACCCCCATCGGCACCACCAAAACCGGCACCCAGTATTTCAGCGAAAGAAACACCCCCCCACAGGTGATTATGCCAAAAACAAGCGTAGATGGCAGGTGGGCAATCGCAAGCTTGAAGCAGGTGGCAAAAAGCCCCCCAACCCCAAAGGTAAATCGGGACAGCACAGGAAAAAGATAGGCTCCCGCTCCCGCAAGCAGAAAAAGCAGCACGCAATAGGCTATAAAAATCACATAGCCCGCTCCCCCGGCAGTGGCGTAAAGGTAGAGCCAAAAATATCCGCAAAGAAGTGCAAACGCCGTCACCGCAAGGATTAGCGCCGTCAGGGCGCCCACCTTGAAATTTGCCTTGAAGCATTCAAAAAACAGCTTGTAGGGATGGGGCACGTTGTTCCGCAGACACTTGACGGCGACATAATAGAGCGCCGTTGAGGCGGGGCCGATTGTGATAATGGGAAGGCTGACCACAAGCCAAATAAGGCTGAGGAGCACCACATCAACAAGCTTGCCCGTTGTGCGGAAAAACCCATTGTCCGGGTTGAATATTCGAGCAAACACGGTCATCTCACCTCCGGCTTTGATTATTTTTTAGACGGTTTCCGTTCCGCAGTCGGGGCAGAATTTTGAAGCCACCATTTTGCGGCACTTGGGGCAAAATCTGTCACCGGAAGCAGGGGCTGTCGCCGTCGGCTGGGGCGTAATCGCGCCCATCATCTGCTGGGCAAGCTGTGCGCCCATTGCAACCTGTGCGCCCATTTCACCGATGCCGCTGCCGCCCTCCTTGCCAAAGCTGTCCGCCATGGAAACCGCGGCATATTTGCCAACATTCCCAACAAAGGATTGGGCGGCAACCTTGTCCGCCATGTCCTGAACCTCCTTGGGGTAGTTGATGGACAAAATGTTCAAATCCCGAACGCCCAAGCCAAATTCCATCAGCTCCTTGTCTAGCTCCGCCGCAAGCTGCTTGCCAAGACTGCGGCTGTTTGCCTGAAGCCCGATTAGGGCGTTCAGCCCCACGGATTGTTGGCTTCCAAGGATGCACTCCGCGATGATGGGGCTAAGCTCGCCCATAATGCGCTCGGAAATGTCGGAGAGGGCAAAATCGGATTTGACCCCCGCAATCTTGCTGATGAAGGTTTTGTAGTCACGGAATTCAATGATAAGGTTGCCGTTGCAACCCACGGGAACGCCCGAAGGAACCTCCGGTGAGGGAATCATAATGCGCTGGCGGGTGCCCCAAGGCAGCAAAAGCTCCTTTGCGTTGACAAAATAGACCTCGGCACGCATGCCCGTGTCGCCCCGAAGGCTGACCCAGCCCTTAAGGGTTGATAAAAAGGGTGTGATTTCTGTTGTGATATCGTAGCTGCCCGGAGTTTCAAAAACTCCCTCCACAGCGCCGCCTGCAAAAAAGACTGCCTTCTGTCCCTGACGGATTATCAGCTTTGCGCCTTTTTTGATTTCGTTTGCGGGCCATTTGTAGAAAAGCAGGTCGTCTCTAAATTCTTCCCACTCAATGGTGTCTTTTCCCTGTCCAAACCATGCCATAGCTTATACGCTCCTTAATAGTCTATTTGTAATGAAGTTAAAACGGTGGGCTCGATAATGCCTTGGTCCAACTGCTCCGTAATTGCCGCCGGCTCTTGCGCATTCAACTGCGGCTCGTCGTTTCTTGTAAAGAGGAAAACCATTCCGCCGATGAGGGCAACAGCCGCCAAAATTGCGAGTGTGATTTTCACGGCGCTGTAGGGGCGCTTGCCGTAAACCGCGCCTGTTTCGCCGTTGATGATGTAGCGGTAGCTTTTTCCCCGATATCCAAAAACCGCGCTCCACAGCGGCAAAAGCACATGCTTGTAGGAAACGGATTTGTAAACGGGGTCAATCCTTGAAACTCGGGCGCAGTCGTAGCGGCGAAGAATTTGGCTCTCCGCAAGCTGTGACATGGTGGATTTTATTTTGTCCTTGGCGGTTTCAAAGCCCGCGTCCGCTTTAAGGGCGTAGACCTCCGCCTGAAAGCCGGAGAGATATTCGGGGGCATAGGGCAAAAGCTCCGTTGTGGTGTTGTAGGGCAAAACTTGGGATATCATTTCACCGCCCTCACTGCCGCTGGCGCAGATTTGGATGTCGTCAAAGCTGCTCTGCACGTTGCCGGTGGTGGTGTACCAAGTGGTTTCGATGTGGGATTTGCCATCGCCGTCGGAGACTGTGCGGTGGATGCCGCCCTCGCCTATGTAGTGGGCGGAAACCTCCGCGTCATAGGTCCAAAATGGGACATATTTTCCCCCCAGCTTGCCCTCCTGAAAGGATTTTTTTAGCTGGTTGGGGGCAAACCACAGGTGCTTAATCCACTGCTTGAATTTTTGCTCCGCATTGGGTTTGTCTATTTTGAAGGGGATTATGCCCTCGGGCGGGATGCCCGCTCTTTGCTTCGCTTCAAAAATTTGGGTGGAGCCGCACATGGGGCAAACCGTGGCGGTTTGGAGCTTGTCAAAGGCGATTTCCGCGCCACAGCTTTTGCAGTCCGCCACAGCCGTGCCCTCAAAGGGGACGCTGTTTTTTTCCCGCTCCGCATAATCGGAAAAGTCGTATTCCTTGATTTCCTCTTTTTCCGCTTGGATTTCGCTTTCGTGACCGCAGGAGGCGCAAAGGAACTTGTCTTTTGCAATGTCGTAGCGGAGCATTCCGCCGCACATGGGGCAGATAAAGCTTTCGGTTTCAACCTCCGCCGGGGCTTCTACTTCGGTGTTTTGAATTGTTTCTGCCATGATATTTTTCTCCCGTTTATCTTTTTGCTGCTTTGTGCTTTTATCTCAAGGCTTCGGGAATTTCGATTTCTGTGGGGTCGGACGCCGAAGCGGTGTCCACCTTTTGGTCATCGGTTGCCTGAACCATTAGCATGCGCTCCGGGCTAAGCTTAACGCAGGTTGCAAATGCCGTTGCGGCAACTGTGCCGTCAGGCAAGATGATTTCGCCCTCGCCCCGATAGATTTTTGGGGTGTTTTCGGTAATTCTGCCTGTGATGATGAGGGGGACGTCATAGGGCACGGGGCTTTTCAGCTTTGCGCTGATTTCCACCGTGACGCCGAAGGTGTCGGGTTCGATGCAAAGAATTGCTCTGTTGATGGTTTCGTCCAGCAGTGCGGTGCTTATTCCGCCGTGAACCGTGTTCGGATAGCTCTGGTGAAACCACTTTGCGGTGCAGAGGGTGACGAGGGATTTGTCCTCCATCTCGTAAAAGCTTGCCTTGAAGCCGTTTTTGTTTTCGGCGCCGCAAACAAAGCAATCTCTTGAATTTATCTGTTTTTTTATTACTTTTTTGAGCATTTTGGCTGTCTCCCCCGATGCGTAATTTTATAGGAAGAAGAAAACTTAATTTTAGTAATTCTCTCCCATTTTGTGGTGCAAGTATAACACAAAATCCCCGAAAATTCAAGCCTTGTATAAAGGGCAAAATTAGCATATGCTAGAGCAAAGGAGTGATATAAATGGCAGATAGCTTTTCCCTTGAACCAATCAAAATGCAAATGCTGGTCGCCGCCCAAGAGCTGCGCGAATGCAATGACTTTACCCTTCAATACGGGCTTCGCCTATCCGAAAACCAAATACAAAACATAGTCGAAAAACGCGCGCGCGCCTTGAAGGACAGCGGCAGAGTCGAGTTTGGCGAGGGCATCCTCAAAAAACTTATCCAAGCCTTTGCCGACTCACCCTATATCTCTCAGGACGATTACGAATTCATCATAATCGACCTGCAAGATGCTTTCTACTACTTCAAAAACGAGTCGGAGGACAAAATCTCCGATGATGAACTGATTGAGTTTATGAAACGGGTTTTCGACGAAAAAGCCCAAGGCTCACTGGACTTTTTGTTCAGCCTCTCCCTTGAGGAGCTTTGCCGCTACACCCGCTATGGCTACAAGCCCGAGGACGAGGACCGCCCCGACCAATACGAATAATCCCCATGAGGTGTTAAATGAACGAAAATATGCTAATCCCCTTCGAAAACCCCTTCCTCACAAGCGCCGACCTGAGCGAG
Organism: Oscillospiraceae bacterium; assembly: GCA_036650755.1. GTDB lineage: Bacteria > Bacillota > Clostridia > Oscillospirales > Oscillospiraceae > UBA2658. The sequence continues at coordinate 693 of JAVVZC010000106.1, read as the reverse complement.
GGGGATTTATCCCTTTTACAGCTAAAGCTTTGGCAGCTTCTCTCACGAAGAACAGCGCTGTACACAGGCGGTGACAGTAGCTCCGTTCCGGTGGAAACCGCCGGGGAGCTGCTCTCCTCAATCTGCTTTCTTTTACAGCTCTATCAAAAGGAGAGCGGCACAAGCCTTACGGAGCTTGCCCACAGCGACGCCGAGGAAAGCTTTACTCTCGCCCTCCGCAATGTTGAAGCCGCCATCGAAAACGGAAAGCAGCTTTACAAGGCGGCGTTCGCCCTTGTGCCGGAGGTCAAAAGCATGACCCTTGACGACACTATCCGTGCTTTGGGCGTTTTCTTCAAAAAATACGACTACCGCTACCTTGCCCACCAAATCCCCTGTGACATCAACTACAGTCTCTGCCTCCCCGTGCCCCAATCCCTTCAGGGCGTCGAATATGTAAACGAATATCTCCGTCGTTTGATAATCGAAAATCAGCTTGTCCGCAGCTTCCACAAGGAGGAGGTTTCCCGCCTGCTCAGTGTTTATTGCCCCGATTACATGGAGCTTTTGGTCAATATTTTTGAGCCTGTTTTCACAAACGCGCTGGGTCTTGCTCTGCTGGGTCATCAGGCTTTGTCCCTAAACATTTCGGCGGACGAGCAGCGGGAGCTTGCAGCACAGCTTTCTCCCCTATCCCCCGCCGCCCGAAATTCC
>JAVVZC010000105.1:0-4837 GCA_036650755.1 Oscillospiraceae bacterium | reverse complement strand
ACTATCCGCTCCACTGTGGCGTTTGTAAAATTCATCCCCCGAAGGGCTGCCTCCGGGATTTCATTGCCGTTTTTATCGCAGCGGATGAAGCAAAGCTCCGCGCCGTCTATGGTTTTGCGTTTTGCGTTTTTCATGTAATCCATTATAAATTCTCCCTTTGCGCCCCAAAAGCTCATATCCAAAGCATTGCCCAAAGCCGTGAAATTCAAACCCCTTGCCGCAAAAAAACTTTTGCGACTGTTGACACTCATCCCGATGATAGCGGGAGAGATACGCCGCTTTTTGCGGGACAACAGCTCGGTTCGGGTTTCCCGAAGCATGCGGGACACCGCCTACAAGGTTTTGCAGGTGAAGGAGCGGCTGACGGCGGAGACTCAAAGGGAGCCGGACATCATGGAAATTGCCAAGGCGCTGGGCATTCCAAAGCAGGAGGTCTACTTCGCCTTGGACGCGATTTCGGAGCCGATTTCCATTTATGAGCCGGTTTTTTCCGACGGGGGCGAGAGCATCTGCGTCATGGATCAGATGGGCGACCCCCGAAACACCGACGACACTTGGATTGAGCAAATCGCCCTTTCGGAGGCGGTTTCCGCCTTGGATGTTCGGGAAAAAAGAATACTCGCACTGCGCTTTTACGACGGCAAAACTCAAATGGAGGTTGCCTCAGAGGTGGGAATAAGCCAAGCTCAGGTTTCAAGGCTGGAGAAAAACGCAATCGGAAGAATAAAAAAATGTATAAGCGTGGAATAAAATAAAGGTCATAGGACAAGGGCACCCTCCGTACCATATACGGGGGGTGTTTGTTTGTGGAATGCAGAGTAGAGGATTTTCGCTTCAAGGAGGTTGTCAATGTCTGCGACGGACAGCGGCTGGGCTTCGTTTCCGATGTGCTGATTGACATCCGCGACGGACGGGTTTTGGCAGTGATTGTACCCGGGCACTGCAAATTTCTCGGTTTGTTCTGGCGTGAGGAGGACTATATTTTGCCTTGGGAATGTATAAAACGCATAGGCGGAGACATCATTTTGGTGGAGGTTCCGGGGGAATATCGTCGGGGAAAAAGGGAAAAACACAGTTGGTTTACTTGGCAATTTGACGCCGAGGATAGGGGCTAAGCTTGGACTTGTTGCGGTAAAAAGCGCTGAAGCATTTGGCAATGGTATCTAACTTGCACGAAACATCAGTACATTTAAACAAATAATACTTATACTATTTGACAGTTTTGCTGTTTGGAAAAGCGCCTAATTTGGATGGTATTCCGAATTGCTTCACAAGGTGTAAATTTGCTTGTATTTGCAGGAAAGACCCGATATAATGAATTGACTTCAAAATGCAAGTTACAACTCCGCATCTTGCATATTTACAAATTTACATCTTTTGCAAAGAGAGGGATACATCATGGCTGAGAGTCAGTTTAAAAAAATATTAGTTGCCAACCGGGGCGAGATAGCCATCCGCATTTTCCGCGCCTGCTACGATTTGGGCATCAACACAATCGCAATCTATTCTAATGAGGACACCTTCAGCCTTTTCCGCACCCGGGCGGACGAAGCATACCTCATCGGCGAAAACAAAAGCCCCCTTGGGGCATATTTGGACATCCCCGCAATCATCGACCTTGCCAAGCGCCGCGGTGCAGACGCAATCCACCCCGGCTACGGCTTTTTGTCCGAGAACGCGGAATTTGCCCGTGCCTGCGAGGAAGCCGGCATCAAGTTTATCGGCCCCACCTCCAATGTTTTGGACAAAATGGGCGATAAGCTAAATGCAAAGGCAATCGCAATCGCCTGCAATGTGCCCATCATCCCCGGCTGCACCGAGCCTCTTAAGGACGGCGACGAAGCCCTCAAAACCGCGGAAAGCTTCGGCTTTCCCGTTATCCTCAAGGCAGCCGCCGGCGGCGGCGGACGTGGAATGCGCCGCTGCGACACCCCGGAGGAGGTTAAGCCCGCCTTCGATTTAGTCAAGAGCGAAGCGAAAAAAGCCTTCGGCAACGACGATATCTTCATCGAAAAATTTCTTGTTGAGCCAAAGCACATCGAGGTTCAAATTCTTGCGGACGAGCAGGGTCACGTTATGCACTTGGGCGAGCGGGACTGCTCACTCCAGCGCCGCTACCAAAAGGTTGTTGAAATGGCGCCCGCCTTCTCCGTTCCCCAAAAGGTTCGTGACGAGCTTCACGCCGACGCCGTAAAAATCGCCGAATACGTTGGCTACACCAACGCCGGCACCGTTGAATTCCTTGTTGACAAGGACGGCAACCACTACTTCATCGAAATGAACCCCCGCATTCAGGTTGAGCACACCGTCACCGAAATGGTCACGGGCATCGACCTTGTCCGCGCCCAAATCCTTATCGCTCAGGGCAAGTCGCTTTCCACCCCCCTTATCGGGCTTGAAAGCCAAGACGACGTCCGCATTGACGGCTATTCCATCCAGTGCCGTGTTACCACCGAGGACCCTGCAAACAACTTTGCCCCCGACTGCGGCAAGATTACAGCCTATCGCACAGGCGGCGGACTTGGCGTTCGTTTGGACGGCGGAAACGCCGCTGCCGGCACCGTCATCTCCCCCTACTACGACTCGCTTTTGGTCAAGGTCACCTGCTGGGACCGCACCTTTGAGGGCGTTTGCCGCCGCTCACTGCGGGCGATGAACGAGGTTCACATCCGTGGCGTAAAAACCAACATCCCCTTTATCACAAACATTCTGCACCACCCCATGTTCCATCAGGGCAAGTGCCACACCAAGTTTATCGACGACACGCCCATCCTCTTTGACCTTAACATCACAAGGGACAGAGCCACCCGTGTTCTCAAATACATCGCAAAAATTCAGGTTGACAATCCCGATGTTGAGCGGAAGCAATATGACATTCCCCGCTTCCCCAAGGTGGATTACCCCGCAAAGCCGGGTCTTAAACAAATTTTGGATAAGGACGGCCCCGAGGCAGTCAAAAAATGGGTTTTGGAGCAGAAAAAGCTGCTCATTTGCGACACCACCATGCGTGACGCCCACCAGTCACTTTTAAGCACCCGTGTCCGCACCCGAGACATGGTAAAGGGTGCCGAGGGCACCGCCGCGATTTTGGCGGACTGCTTCTCTCTTGAAATGTGGGGCGGCGCAACCTTCGACGTTGCCTACCGTTACCTCCACGAGTCACCTTGGGAGCGGCTGGATATTCTCCGTGAAAAAATCCCCAACATCCCCTTCCAAATGCTGCTCCGCGGCGCAAACGCCGTTGGCTATGCCAACTATCCCGACAACCTAATCCGTGAATTCGTCAAGGAGTCCGCAAGAAGCGGCATCGACGTTTTCCGCATTTTCGACTCCCTGAACTGGCTCCCCGGCATGGAAGTTGCCATGGACGAAGTCCTAAAGCAGGGCAAAATCTGCGAGCCCACCATCTGCTACACCGGCGACGTTTTGAACCCCCGCAACGACAAGTATACATTAAAATACTATGTAGACATGGCGAAGGAGCTTGAAAAACGCGGCGCCCACATCATCGCCATCAAGGATATGTCCGGTTTGCTGAAGCCCTATGCCGCAAAAATGCTTGTAAAGGCATTGAAGGAGGAGGTTGGCGTTCCCATCCAGCTCCACACCCACGACATCAGCGGAAACCAAGTCGCCGCCTATCTGCTTGCCGCGGAGGCGGGCGTTGACATCGTTGACGTTGCCATTTCCTCCATGAGCTCACTCACAAGTCAGCCCTCCATGAACGCCGTTGTGGCAGCTCTTGAGGGCAACGAGCGGGACACCGGCTTGAAGCTTGACGAAATCCAAAAGCTTACCGACTACTGGGCGGATGTTCGCCTGCGCTACAAAAACTTTGACGGCGGTCTAACCTCACCCGTCACCGACATCTACAAATACGAAATCCCCGGCGGTCAATATACAAACTTCCAGCCACAGGTGGCGTCCTTGGGTCTTGGCTCACGCTTCACCGAGGTTGAGGAAATGTACAGCTCCGTGAACGAAATGCTGGGCGACATCGTAAAGGTCACACCCTCCTCAAAAATGGTGGGCGACCTTGCAATCTTCATGGTTCAAAACGACCTGACCCCGGAAAACATCGTTGAGCGGGGCAAGGCGCTGACCTTCCCGGACTCCGTTGTCTCCTACTTCAAGGGCATGATGGGTCAGCCCGCTTGGGGCTTCCCCGAGGAGCTGCAAAAGGTTGTCCTAAAGGGCGAAACACCTCTGACCTGCCGCCCCGGCGAAATTTTGGAGCCTATCGACTTCGAAGCCGTCAAGGAAAAAATCAAGCCAAACAAAGCAGACCCCAACATGCGTGACCTTATCTCATGGTGCTTCTATCCCAAGGTAATCGAAGATTACTGGGCACACAAAAAGGAATACGGCTACCTCATGCGTATGGGCAGCCACGTTTTCTTCAACGGCATGGCATTGGGCGAAACCAACAAAATCAACATCGAGGACGGCAAAACCCTGGTTATCAAATATCTGGGGCTGGGCGATGTGAACGCCGACGGAACCCGAAATGTCCAGTTCGAGCTGAACGGCATGCGCCGTGAGGTTGCGGTTCGGGACAAGAACGCAATAATCTCCGCAAAGCAAATTCAGCTTGCCGACCCGGAGGATAAGAGCCAAATCGGCGCGTCCATCCCCGGCGCCGTTACAAAGGTTGAAGTGAAGCCCGGCGATAAAGTCAAGGAAAACCAAGTAATCGCAGTGGTGGAAGCCATGAAGATGGAAACAAGCGTCGTTGCAAGAATGGACGGCACTGTGGACAGCGTCTTGGTGAAGCTGGGTCAAACCGTTGCAGCCGGCGAGCTGCTTGCCACAATAAAATAAGCCCCCCGGGCGCCCC
>JAVVZC010000104.1:0-4871 GCA_036650755.1 Oscillospiraceae bacterium | reverse complement strand
ATAAGGAGCACTTTTATGTATCTTCATCTTGGCAAAAACGTGGTTGTCCCTAAGCAGAGCATTGTGGCTGTTTTTGACCTTGACAACGCTTCCCATTCTCACATCACTCGCGCCTACCTTTCTGCCGGGGAAAAAGCCGGGCGGGTTATTAACGTCTGCGACGACATCCCAAAATCCTTTGTGGTTTGCAGCGACGACAGGGGCGAGCAAACACTTTATCTATCCCAGCTTATGTCCTCCACCCTTCTCAAACGGGCGGAGAGCATTAGCTTTGAATAGCCCGGGAGCAGCGCTCCCTTCGGCATATAACCTCAACATGGAAGGAAAAAACAAATGTCTGATTTAACCAACAAAATCTCAGAGGAGTACGACGCCTCGCAAATTCAGGTGCTTGAAGGACTTGAAGCTGTCCGCAAAAGACCGGGAATGTATATAGGCTCCACCAGCACCAGCGGGCTTCACCACCTTGTCTACGAAATCGTTGACAACGCCATTGACGAAGCGCTTGCGGGCTACTGCTCCCACATCGAGGTCACAATCGAAAAAGGCGACGTTATCCGTGTTTCCGATAACGGCCGCGGCATACCCGTTGATATTCAGGAGCAAACGGGCAAGTCCGCCCTTGAAGTTGTTTTCACCGTGCTCCACGCCGGCGGAAAATTCGGCGGCGGGGGCTATAAGGTCGCGGGCGGGCTTCACGGCGTTGGTGCCTCTGTTGTTAACGCCCTGTCCGAATGGCTGGAGGTTGACGTCCACAAAAACGGCAACATCTACCAAATGAAATTTGCCCGAGGCGCCATCGTGGGCGAAATGCAAATCGTTGGAAAGTCCGAGCTTTCCGGCACCGTTGTCCGCTTTAAACCCGACGCCCAAATCTTTGACGAGCTGGTTTACGACTACGAAACCCTTCACGTCCGCATGCGGGAGCAGGCTTTCCTTAACGCGGGGCTTCACATCAGCTCCGAGGATTTAAGAGGCGAGGAGCCAATCCGTGACGACATGTTCTACGAGGGCGGCATCCGTGAATTCGTCCGCTACGTGAACCGAAACAAAACCCCCCTCCACAACGAGGTTATCTACATGTCCGGGGAGCGGAGCGACAGCATTGCCGAAATCGCCCTCCAATACAACGACAGCTACACCGAAACCATTTTGTCCTTCGCAAACAACATCCACACCCCGGAGGGCGGAATGCACGAAACCGGCTTCAAGTCGGCGCTGACCCGGGTTATCAACGCCTACGGCACAAAAATCGGTGTTCTAAAAGAAAACGACAAGGTCTCCGGCGAGGATTGCCGTGAGGGGCTTGCCTGCATAATCTCCGTCAAATTAACCGACGCCCAGTTTGAAGGTCAAACCAAGGCGAAGCTTGGAAACAGCGAAATCCGCACACTTGTGGACAACATTGTTTCCGAAAGACTTAGCACCTTCCTTGAGGAAAACCCGGTGGTGGCAAAAATCATCCTTGAAAAAGCCATGACCGCCAACAGGGCAAGAGAAGCCGCCCGAAAAGCAAGGGAGAGCATCCGCCGCAAAAACGTGCTGGAAGGCTCCACCCTTCCCGGAAAGCTTGCGGACTGCAACGAGCGTGACCCCTCTCTCACCGAAATCTACATCGTCGAGGGCGACTCCGCAGGCGGCAGCGCAAAGCAGGGGCGGGACAGCCGCTTCCAAGCCATTCTTCCACTTTGGGGCAAGATGCTAAACGTGGAAAAAGCCCGTGCCGACAAGGTTTACGGCAACGAAAAGCTGGTTCCCGTTATCACCGCCTTGGGTGCCGGCATCGGCGAAGAATTTGACGCCGCCAAGCTGCGCTACCACAAAGTTATCATCATGGCGGATGCTGACGTGGACGGCGCCCATATCCGCACACTGCTCCTAACCTTTTTCTTCCGCTTTATGCGGCCACTTATCGAGCACGGCTATGTCTATGCCGCCCAGCCGCCTCTCTACAAGCTGGAACGGGGCAAAAACATCAAATACGCCTTCTCCGATGACCAGCGGGACGAGTTTTCCGCCGAAATGCGGGGCCCCGACGGTAGGGGTAAAATCGAAATCAGCCGAAACAAGGGTCTTGGTGAAATGGACTCCCACGAGCTTTGGGAGACAACAATGAACCCGGAAACCCGAATTTTAAAGCGCATCACCCTAACCGATGCACTTAAGGCGGACGAGATTTTCACCATACTCATGGGCGAAAAAGTCGAGCCCCGCCGTGAATTTATCGAGAGAAACGCAAAATACGTCAGCAATTTAGACATTTAGCGTCCGAAAAAATCGGGACGTTTCCCATAATCAAAACTAAGGTGGTCACAAAACATGGCGAAAAAAAATCGCGACGGGCAGGACATCTCCTACCCCAACCAAAATATAATTGACATCCCCCTTGAGGAGGACATGCAAAAGTGCTACATCGACTACGCAATGTCCGTAATCGTTGGCAGAGCGCTGCCGGACGTCCGTGACGGCTTGAAGCCCGTTCACCGCCGCATCCTCTACACAATGTTTGAGGGCGGCTTAACCTCCGACAAAAAATACTCAAAATCCGTTGCCACCGTTGGTGACGTTTTGAAAAAATATCACCCCCACGGCGACCAGAGCGTCTATGACGCATTAGTCCGCTTGGCTCAGGATTTTTCCATGCGCTATCCACTTGTTGACGGTCGCGGAAACTTCGGTTCCGTTGACGGCGACCCCGCCGCCGCCTACCGTTACACCGAGGCACGTTTGGCAAAGCTTTCAAGCGAAATGCTTCGGGACATCGAAAAAGACACCGTGGATTGGGTTCCAAACTTTGACGAAAACCTTCAGGAGCCTGTGGTTATCCCCTCCCGCTTCCCCAACCTTTTGGTCAACGGCTCCTCGGGCATCGCGGTTGGCATGACAACCAACATTCCGCCCCACAACCTGCGTGAAACCATCGACGCCGCAATCTGCCTTATCAACAACCCGGAGGCGGAGCTGGACGACCTTATGGAGCACATCAAGGGCCCCGACTTCCCCACCCACGGCATTATCATGGGTCGTGCCGGAATTCGCGCCGCCTATGCAACGGGCAAGGGCAGAATTAAAGTCCGCGCAAAAACCGAGCTGGAGGAATACGGTCAGGGCAGAACCCGGATAATCGTCAACGAAATCCCCTATCAGGTGAACAAATCCCGACTTGTGGAGGCAATCGCCGAGCAGGTTAAAGACAAGCGCATCGACGGCATTTCCGGGCTTCGGGACGAGTCCGACCGTGAGGGAATGCGCATCGTAATCGAGCTTAAAAAAGACGCAAACCCCCAAGTTGTCCTCAACCGTCTTTTTGCCTCCACCCAAATGCAAACCACCTTTGCCATTGTTTTGCTGGCGCTGGTGGACAACCAAAAACAGCCAAAAACCCTGTCACTAAAGCAAATTCTCAGCGAATATATCGCGTTTCAGGAGCAAATAATCACCCGCCGCACAATTTTTGACCGCCGCAAGGCTCAGGAGCGTGCCCACCTTCTCGAGGGAATGCGCATCGCCTGCGACAATATCGACGAGGTCATAAAAATAATCCGCAGCAGCTACAACGACGCCAAGGAGCGGCTGATGGAGCGCTTCGGGCTTTCCGAAATCCAAACCCAAGCCATCCTTGAAATGCAGCTCCGCCGTTTGCAGGGCTTGGAGCGTGAAAAAATCGAAGCCGAATACAAAGAGCTGGAAGAAAAAATCGCCTACTTCAACAAGCTTCTCGCCGACGAGGAAATGCTAAAGCAGGTGCTTATAACAGAGCTTACCGACATCCGGGAAAAGTTCGGCGACGACCGCCGCACGGAAATCGCCACCGTGGAGGACGAAATCGACATCGAGGATCTAATCGACGAGGAGGAGTGCGTTTACACCCTGACCCGGGCGGGCTACATCAAGCGCATGCCGGCGGACACCTATCGTGCCCAGCGCCGTGGCGGCAGGGGAATAACTGCCCAAACCCTTCGTGATGAGGACTGCATCGAAACCGTTTTCACGGCGTCCACCCACGACTATATCCTGTTTTTCACCAGCAGCGGCAGGGTATATCGCAAAAAAGGCTACCTAATCCCCGAGGCGGGACGTACCGCCAAGGGCACAAATATCATCAACCTTTTGCCCATCGAGCAGGGCGAGCGTGTCAACGCCATGATACACACCCGTGACGGCGAGGGCGAGGACACTTATCTTGTTATGATAACAAAGCAGGGTACAGTCAAGCGAATGTATCTTAACGCGCTACGCAACATCCGAAACGTGGGCATCCGCGCCCTCCGTTTGGACGAGGACGACGAGCTAATCGGCGTTCGCCAAACCGACGGTACGGACAACATTTTGCTTGCAACCCACGACGGCGCCGCAATTTGCTTTGCCGAAACCGACGCAAGACCCATGGGTCGTGACGCCACAGGCGTCCGCGCCATCAGGCTTCGCCCCGGCGATTATTGCGTGGGCGCGGCACGGGCAAGAGAAGGCGGAGCCCTCCTCTCCGTAACCGAAAACGGCTACGGCAAGCGCACCGCAATCGACGAATATCTCCGCGGCAACGACGGCGTTCCCCAAAAGCGGGGCGGCACCGGCTTGAAAAACTACAACGTAACCGAGAAAACCGGCAAGGTCGCCGCCATCAAGGTGGTTGACGACAACGACGATATTCTCATGATCAGCGACGACGGCACAATCATCCGCATGAGCGCCGACACCATCAGCACCTTCAGCCGCGCCACCCAAGGCGTGCGCCTCATGAAGCTTGCCGAGGGCTCAAAGGTGATTTCCATCGCAAGAACCGACAAAGAGGAGGAGCTTCCCGAGGAAGCTTCCGACGAAGCCCCCCTCCCCGCCGTCCCCGAAACCCCAGCGGACCCAGCAGAATAAGC
>JAVVZC010000103.1:0-4993 GCA_036650755.1 Oscillospiraceae bacterium | reverse complement strand
AACGACCCGGAGCAGGTGTCGGAATATCTCTCCAAGGTTGGAATTTCCGCAAGATTTTTGCTCTCCCTTATCAACGACATTTTGGACATGTCCCGAATTGAAAGCGGCAAGCTGCTTATTCGCCGTGAGGAAATCCCCTTTGAGGAATTCATAAAGGGCATTAACGCCATTTGCTTCGCCCAAGCGCGGGAAAAAGGCGTGGAGTACGACGCCATTCTCACAAGCTTTACAGAGGACAGCTACCTGGGCGACGCCATGAAGCTTCAGCAGGTGCTTGTGAACATCATCGCAAACGCCATCAAGTTTACCCCACGGGGCGGCAGGGTGCAATTTATCATACATCAGGAAAAAATCAATCCCAATGAAGCACTGCTTCGCTTCACGGTGAACGACACGGGCATTGGCATCACCGACGACTTTTTGCCACAGCTTTTCGAACCCTTCGAGCAACAGCAGGGCGGCTCAACCTCTCCCTATGCGGGGACGGGGCTGGGGCTTGCCATCTGCAAAAACCTTGTTGACCTGATGGACGGCAAAATCAGCGTAAACAGCATCGAGGGCGTGGGCAGTGAATTTGTGGTGGAAATAAAGCTTGGCATCCCCGAGGAGAGCCTTCCTCACGAAAGAAGCAAAGCTTCCGCAAGCTTCGAAAACCTTAAGGCGCTTATTGTGGACGACGACATTATCATTTGCCAGCAAACCCAAAGAGTACTGCAGGACATGAAGCTAAAGGCAGAATATGTGGTTTCCGGTGCCAAGGCTGTGGACGCCGTTCGGGAAAAATGGGACAAAAAGGAATTTTACGATATCATCCTTATGGACTGGAAAATGCCCGCCATGGATGGCATTGAAGCCACAAAAAGAATTCGAAAAATCGTGGGGCCCGAGGTCACAATCATCATAATCACCTCCTATGACTGGGCGGCGATTGAAACGGAGGCAAGGCAGGCGGGGGTCAATATGCTAATCTCCAAGCCCATCTTCAAAGCCTCCCTCTCCTTGGTCTTTGAAAAAATCTACAGCAAAAAGAACCTCAGCTTGGAGCCGGAAGCCCCTTGGGAATACGACTTTTCAGGCAAACGTGTGCTTTTGGTGGAGGACCACCTGCTGAACATCGAGGTGGCAAAAAAGCTTCTCAACGCAAAGCATTTGGAGGTTGAGGTTGCGGAAAACGGCTTGCAGGCAATCGAAACCTTTGCCCAAAAGGAGACGGGCTATTACGATGTTATCCTCATGGACATTCGAATGCCGGTTATGGACGGCATCACCGCCGCGCAATCCATCCGACAAATGCGAAAGGCGGACGCGAAAACCATCCCCATCATCGCAATGACGGCAAATGCCTTCGAGGAGGATGTGGAAAAAACAAAGGCGGCGGGCATGGACGCCCATCTTGCAAAGCCCATCGAGCCGCCGCTTCTATACCAAACACTGCAACATTTTTTGCACAAGGGGGAAAGAGAAAAATGAAAAAGCTGTCTGAAATTACAGCAGATTTGAAAAATCTTTCTCTCCCAATCGGACTTGTGATTGCGGAGACGGCGCCGACCCTGCCCATTCTTTTCGGCAACGATATGTTCATCGAAATGCTGGGCTTTTCCGACATGGACGAACTACTTAAGGCTTTTCACAGCTCCTGCTGGGAATTTGTTTCGCCCATGGACAGGGAGCGGCTGGGCAACTATGCCAAAACACGGGTGGGCACCTCCGAGGCGTACGAAATCACCTACCGCGCCATCAGAAAAGACGGCAGTTACGTTTGGCTCAACCAAAACTCCCGCCACGCGCTTGACGAAACAGGGCGTGAGGTCATCTATGCCTACTGCACCGACATCAGCGCCCAAAAGCAGGCGGAGCATGCCCTAAGCGAAAGCCAATTGCGCTATGCGGCGGCAATCAAATCCTCAAACATCAACATTTGGGAATACGACTACGCCACGGACTGCATGACCATTTTTTCAACCTCACCCCGAGCAAATCCGAAAAACGGAATTATTCGGGACTATCTTCGCACGGTTGTCCCCGAGGGGCACATCCGTGAGGACAGCGCGCCCCTGCTGTTTGACATGATTGCAAGACTGAAAAACGGCGAAAGGGAGGTGAGCGCGGACCTTTGGATTCGCGAGCGCCGAGAGGATGATTTTTGGTGCGAGCGGGTCACCTACACCAACACCTTTGACGATGAGGGAAAGCCAATCAAGGCATATTGCGTCGGTCACGAAATCACCAAGGAAAAGGAAGCGGAAAAACGCTACCGTGACGAGCTCTCCTACCGTGAGGCGATGCAAAAGGCGACCATGGTGTCCATCAACGTTAACCTGAGCGAAAACAAAATTTTGGACTACAAGAGCATCTTCCCGGAGGTGACTGCCAAAATGGCGGCGGCAAGCTCCGCCCAGGAATATTTTGACCATGTTTATACCGAGCTTGCAACAAAGGAAATGCAGAGTAGCTGCAAGGAGGTTTTTAATCGGGACGCCCTTTTGCGGCAATTCGCAAGCGGAAAAACCACCATTTCAATGGAGCTTACAAGAAATATCGAAGGTCGCAAATATTGGACAATCATGACCGCCCACATGATGAAAAACCCGGAGAACAAGCAAATTGTCGCCTTCATTTATTCCACAGATGTGACCAATGAGCGAACCATGCAAAACATCATGAACGCCATTGTCAAAACAGACTACGACTTTTTGGTGGTGGTGGACGCGCTCCGAAATTCCGCGGTTCGTTACAGCGAAAAAAGTCTGGAAAACACCTATGCCTACAAGAGCGAAAACTTTGAGCCGGACACGGAGGCATATGTCCGACGCTACATTTGCCCCGAGGACGCCCTTCGGGTCGAAAGGGAGCTTACCCTCAAAAACATTATCGAACGGCTGGACGCCAACGGCACCTACAGCATCTTCTACGGAATGCCAAATCCCATGGGCGGAATTTACAAAAAACAGCTCCGCTTCAACTACATAAATCATGAGCTAAAAAGCATTTTGATGACAAGGATTGACATTACGGCGGCGGTGGAGGAGCAGGAAAAGCGGAACCAAGAGCTGCTTGCGGCGGTAAAAATGGCGGAGAGCGCCAATGCGGCAAAATCCGAGTTTCTTTCAAGGGTCAGCCACGAAATCCGCACACCCATGAACGCCATTATGGGCATGGATCAGCTTGCCTCTATGCACCTTAACGAACCGGATTTTGTGGCGGATTGCATCGAAAAATCCCAATATGCCTCCCGCTATCTGCTTCAACTGCTCAATGACTTTTTGGACATGTCAAAAATCGAAAGCGGCAAGGTGTCCCTTAAAAACGAGGTCATTTGCTGTCAGCCGTTTTTGGACGCCGTTAACACCATTATTCGCACCCAAGCGGAGGAAAAGGGCGTTAACTACATCATCGAGCAATTTGACGAGTGCAAAAACGGTTACATGGGCGACGGCGTCCGTTTGCAGCAGGTGCTGATAAACATTCTCACAAACGCCGTCAAATTCACACCAAAGGGCGGCACGGTTCGGCTTGACATCACCCAAACCGGAGGGGATGAAAAAAGCGCCGATATCTGCTTTGCCATCTGCGACACGGGCATCGGAATTGGCAAAGATTTTTTGCCTGACATTTTCAAGCCCTTTTCACAGGAGCACAACGGCATCAGCACAGGCTATGGCGGCAGCGGCTTGGGGCTTGCAATCTCCAAAAACCTTGTTGAAATGATGGGCGGCAGAATTGACGTCGAAAGCGTTTTGGGCAAGGGAACCACCTTCCGAGTGCAAATCCCCTTTGGAATTCCCGAAATAAACGTAGAACCCCAAGAGGCATGCGTGGAACAGGAAAAACGGGAAGCCTTTGATTTTCACGGCAAGCGCATTTTGCTGGTGGAGGATCATCAGCTCAATATCATGATTGCCACAAAGCTTTTGGAATTCAAAAACGCCACTGTTGAGGTGGCGGAAAACGGAAAGCTGGGGCTTGAAATGTTTGCCGCCGCCCCGCCCCACTACTACGACGCCATTTTAATGGACATCCGCATGCCCGTTATGGACGGCTTGGAGGCGGCGGAAAAAATCCGCGGGCTGGACAGCCCTTGGGCAAAAGCTGTGCCCATTATCGCCATGTCCGCAAATGCCTTTGAGGAGGACGTTACAAAATCCAAAAACGCGGGCATGAACGCCCACCTTCCAAAACCAATCGAAGGGGAGCTGCTCTACAAAACCCTTGACCTCTATATGCAATAGCCCCCCTCGTTAAAAAACCAAAACGACCCTTCTTCCAAGCCTTGGGAGGAGGGTCGTTTTTTATCTTTTTCCCTTGATGAGCGTCGGGTAATGTGGACTTGCAGCGCTGTCATAAGATATACAAATATGGGATTGGGGGAAGCAAAAATGCTGACAAGCGCTTTTATGATGTTGGTGAGCAGCGCGTTTTTTATGCTGCGCTTGGGGAAAAACACAGGCTCGTTTCCCAAGCCGCTGAATGCGGAGGACGAAAAGAAATATCTGGACCTTTGGGCGGAGGGCGACATCGAGGCGCGAAATAAGCTGATTGAGCACAATCTTCGCCTGGTCGCCCATATCGTCAAGAAGTAGTGGTTCAAAAGACAAATCACCCAGCGGAAAATCGGGGCGGCAGGGGAGCGCCCCCCGAATATTCAAGCCGAGACTTGTTCTCTAAAGATTTCATAAAATTAGACAAAAAGCCCCTAATGCACCCCTTGAAAGACTATGAATATTGATGAAAACGTGTTACCATGATACAAATGAGAAAATTGACAGGACTTAAAAAAGCCTCTGTTCCCACTTTGCTGAATATAAACCACATAAAATTTTAGAAATGAGGAAACGCCCTATGATTATTAAGGCAACTAAAGAAAACTACGCCGAAATAACAAGCCTTGTTCCCGATGAGCTTGCCGAATTTTTACTGCGGAAGGATACGCTTTGCCTTTTTAAGCTTGACGAGGAAATGCGCCCGGTGTCGCTTGTTTTGGCACAGCTCAAGG
>JAVVZC010000102.1:0-5008 GCA_036650755.1 Oscillospiraceae bacterium | reverse complement strand
CCCCCCACAGGCTTGACCATTTCCCCCATAAGGTATAGAATACCCCTGTGCATATCACCTTAGGGGGTCAAATATTGAAACAATCACGGTTTAAAAAACTTATATCCTACTTCAAACCCCAGAAAAAGCTCTTTGCTGCCGACATGTTTTTCGCGATTTTGGGCGCAACGGTTTCACTTATCATTCCGCTTATGGTAAGGTACATCGCAAACGACCTCATTTATCTTGAAACCGGCTTGGCGCTTCGCTCAATTCTTGTGGTTGTTGTCATCATGCTGGGACTGCTCCTTGTGGAGATGGCTTCCAGCTATTTCATCGCCTATTACGGGCATCTCATGGGCGCAAAAATCGAATATACCATGCGCAACGAGATTTTTTCCCACTACCAAAAGCTTTCCTTCAGCTTTTACGATAACGAAAAGGTGGGGCAGCTCATGTCCCGCATTACCAACGATTTATTCGACATCAGCGAGCTTTTGCACCACGGCCCGGAGGAAATTCTTATCTCCGCCATCAAGCTTTTGGGCACCTTTTCCGTGCTGCTTGTCATCAATTGGCGGCTGGCGCTTATCGCGTTTTTGCCCATTCCCTTTATGATTTGGTTCGCCGTTGTCTACAACAAAAAAATGAAGGACGCCTTTGTGCGCAACAGGGCACGAATTGCGGATATCAACGCCACAATTGAGGACAATCTTTCCGGCATCCGTGTTGTAAAATCCTTTGCAAACGAGGAGGCGGAAATCCAAAAATTCAAGCGCGGCAACGCCCGCTTCGTCACAAGCAAGCTTGACAGCTATCGCTACATGGCTACCTACAACACGATTTTGGGCGCTATGACAACACTTATCACCATCCTTGTCGCCGGCTCGGGCACCCTGCTTTTGGCGATGGGCTACATTCAAATTTCCGACCTTTTGATTTTCCTGCTTTACATCGGCAACTTCACGGAGCCAATCAAAAAGCTGGTTTTTATCACCGAATCCTTCCAAAACGGCTATTCCGGCTTTGACCGTTTTTCCGAAATGATGTCCATTGAGCCGGACATCGAGGATGCTCCAAACGCTGTTGAACTGAAAAACGTCCGCGGCGACATTGTTTTTGATGATGTTTCCTTCCATTATGATGACGGCGACTGCGTTTTCGAAAACCTTAACCTGACCGTTCCCGCCGGCGATTATGTGGCTTTGGTGGGGCTTTCCGGCGTTGGAAAAACCACACTTTGCAGCCTAATCCCCCGATTTTACGACGTTTCGGCGGGCAGTATTTCCATTGACGGTCACGATGTTCGAAGCCTGACCACAAAAAGCCTTCGTGACCACATCGGAATTGTCCAGCAGGACATTCACCTTTTTGCGGGCACGGTCATGGAAAACATCCGCTACGGCAGACCCGACGCCACGGATGCCCAAGTTGTTGAGGCGGCGAAAAACGCCAACGCCCACGAATTTATTTCCGGCTTGCCCGAGGGCTACGACACCGATATCGGTCAGCGGGGCGCAAAGCTTTCCGGCGGTCAAAAGCAAAGGCTTTCCATTGCCCGAGTTTTTCTCAAAAACCCGCCAATCCTTATTTTTGACGAGGCTACCAGCGCTCTTGACAACGAAAGCGAGCGCATGGTTCAGGAGTCCCTTGAAAAGCTTGCCCACAACCGAACAACCTTTGTAATCGCCCACAGGCTGTCCACAATACATAACGCAAAGCGAATTCTCGTCCTCACGAAAAACGGAATTGAGGAGCAGGGAACCCACGCGGAGCTTATTTCAAAGGGCGGAATTTACGCCTCACTTTACAGCGCGGCGCTGGTTTAGGAAGCAAAAAGATTTTTAAATTCGGAGGTAAAACCCAATGGAAAACGCGGAAAAGGTACTTTATTATTTTAGAGAAATCTCAAAAATCCCCCGTGCCAGCTTTGACGAAACAGGCATGGCGGACTATTTGGAAAATTTTGCAAGAGAGCGGAAGCTTTCATGCTTTAGAGACAGCTTCCACAACGTAATCATCAAAAAGCCCTCAAATATCAAGGCTTGCAGCTGCGCTCCACTTATAATTCAGGGTCACACGGACATGGTTTATGTGCGCACGCCCGACTGCAAAGTGAAATATGAAGATGGTCTGAAGCTGATTGAAGCGGAGGGCGTCATCAGAGCCGAGGGCACAAGCTTGGGCGCGGACGACGGCATCGCGGTTGCCTATGCCTTGGCACTGCTGGACAGTAATTCAATTCCCCACCCGGATATCGAAGCTGTTTTCACGGTTTCCGAAGAGGTGGGACTAATCGGCGCCCAGAATTTGGATTATTCCCAATTAAAGGGAAAATTCATGCTGAACCTTGACACCGAGGAGGAGGGCGTTGTTTTCACAAGCTGCGCCGGAGCCTTTAGAAATGAGCTGAAAATCCCCGTAAAGCGCGAAAAAGTTTCGGGGCTTACGCCACTTACCATCCGCATCGGCGGGCTGAAAAGCGGGCACTCGGGCATGGAAATCGGCAGAGGTCGGGCAAACGCCATCAAGCTTATGGGACGGCTGCTTTTCGCCCTTTCCGACCAAGAAATTCGCCTGTTTTCCCTAGGGGCGGAGGGAAAAACCAACGTCATTTGCAAAACCGCCGAAGCGGTGATTTTTGCAAAAGCCGATAAGCTTGAAAGCATAAAAGCGGAGCTACAGCGCCTTGAAACGATTTTCAATTCGGAGGTTTCGGACAGAGACAGCATAGAAATTTCCGTTTCCGCCGAAGGAGCCGTGGACGCTCTTTGCTATGACAAAGCAAGCCAAAAAGCGGCGCTATCCGCACTTACTTTGCTGCCCTTCGGCGTTTTGGGAATGAGCTTTGACATTCCCGATTTGGTGGAGACTTCGGCAAACCCGGGTGAAGTTATCCAAAATGACGACAGCCTTGAAATCTTTTCCGCGGCACGGAGCTCAATCGGCAGCCGAAAGCAGGAGGTCATGGCAGAATATGCCGCAATTGCAGCACTTTGCGGCGGCGAAAGCATTTGCTCTGCCGATTATCCCCAGTGGGAATATCGGGCAAATTCCCCCCTGCGCACCCTCACGATGGAGGCTTACAAGGAGCTTTTTGGCAGGGAAGCACGTGCCCTTGCCATCCATGCGGGGCTGGAATGCGGCTTCTTTGACGCGAAAATTCCCGACCTTGACATCATTTCCGTGGGACCGAATTTAAAGGACATCCACACCACCAACGAAAGCGTTGACCTTGCCTCAATCGAAAGCGTTTGGCAGTTAATTCAGGCACTGCTGAAAAAGCTGGTTAATCTAAAATAAAAAAACCCGGGCTTCAAGCATCTGCTTGAAGCCCGGGACTTTTTTTAGGCTCTGTCAACTATTTCGCCATTTTCGATGAAAATCACCCGATCACTGCTGTTTATGGCGGAGCTTCGGTGGGAAATTGAAAGCACTGTGCGGTTTTTTGTTGCGTTTTGCAGGGCTTTCATCACATGCTCCTCGGTGAGGGCGTCAAGTCCGGCGGTCATTTCATCCAAAAGCAAAATCGGCGGGCGGGCGGCGGTTGCCCTTGCGATTGAAAGTAGCTGGCACTGCCCAAAGGAAAAGGCGGCACCGCCCTCGGCATCCGTGTCGTAGCCATTTGGCAGAGCTTCGATGCTTTCGGATAAACCCACCTCGCTACAAACCTCCTCAATGCGCTCTCGGGAAATTTCGGGGTCGCCAAGGCTGATTTGGGCGGCGATGCTGCCGGGAACAAAGCGAAAGCTTTGCTCAACATAGCCGAAAATTGCCCGCTTTTCTCGGTTGGGAATTTTGTCGGCGTCAAAGCCGCCAATCAAAACCCGCCCGTCGCTGGGGGAGAGTAGCCCCATTACAAGGCTGAACAGCGTTGTTTTTCCAACTCCTGTGCGCCCGGTGAAGGCAACGCCCTCGCCCCTTGCAATTTCGGCGTTGAGATTTTTTAAAACCTGAACCTCGCTGTTGTAGGAAAAGGACAGATTTTCAAAAACCACGGCACCGTTTTTACAGCCCTCGATTACGGCGCTTGAGGTGATTGTATCGTCCTTTTGTTCCTCACTCAATGCGAGAAATTCGTCAATCCGCTTCACGCCCGACAAGCCTTTTTGTATGTTTTGAATTTCCATTCCCAAGGCTTCGATGGGGTCCAAAAGACTTGAAATAAGCTCAATTGTTGCCGCCACCATTCCAACGGAAATACCGATTGCGCCGATTTGCTCCGCGGAAAGCAACACCACAAGCGCAATAACAAGGGCGCGGATAAGCCGAATAATGGGTGCGTAGCAGGCGTCGTAAAGTATGACACGACCGTTGGTTTCGTAGTTTCGGGAAAGCTCCTTGCAGTATTTTTCCTCCATGTAGCTCTCCTTTGAAAAGAGCTTTAGCATGCTGATATTTTTGACGCTGTCCGCGATGTGGGCATTGACACAGCCAAGCTGCTCCAAGTTTTTTGTTTGGGCGGCAAGCATTCTTTTGCGGAAAAAGCGGGTCACGGCGAAAACAAGGGGGATGAGCAGCAGGGAAATTATTCCAAGGCTAAAGGAAAACATCCAGATTGAAACCACAATTCCCAAAAGCTTAAGGCAGTCCGCCGCCATGCTCACAAGTCCGTCGGAAAAAAGCACACTCATGTTGTCAACATCCGTTGTGAGGCGGGAGGAAATTCCGCCGGGTGCGTTTTCCGTGAAGAATGAGGAGGGGAGACGCCTAAGCTTTTGCATCATGGCACGGCGGACGCCAAAAATTGTGTTTTGCCCCAAAACCGTGAGCAGAAGCCCCTTCAAAAAGTCCAGCACGCCGCTTAAAACAACCACCGATAAGTATATGAGCGCGGGGATAAAAAGCCGCGCACCATTGTTTTTGAGCAGATAATCGTCGATGATAAGCCGCATGATTTGCGGAGGCGCAAGGCTTGCAAGCACGCCCAATAAAAGCACAAGCAAAAGGAAAATCCCCTGCAAGGGCTTTTTGAGAATAAGCGCTTTAATGCAAGAAGCAACACTGCTTTTTTTCATTTTGCACCTCC
>JAVVZC010000101.1:0-5027 GCA_036650755.1 Oscillospiraceae bacterium | reverse complement strand
CCGGTATATATTTTGCAATTCTCCCCCGCCGGTGGTATTATCATATTATTAAAGCTCAAAAAATCCCCCAAAGGAGGGCGCATATGGCGACGCTTGAGGACGCGGTTCAATACCTTAAAGGCATCGGCGAAGCACGGGCGGCTTCGCTTTCAAAGCTGAACATTTTTACACTTGGTGACCTTGTCCGCTACTTTCCCCGCACCTACGAGGATCGCAGCAAAATCCTCCCCATTGCCGCCCTTGTTTCCGACGAATATGCCTGCGTTTCCGCCTTGGTTTCCGCGCCGCCGGTGCTAAGTAGGGTGCGGCGGGGCATGGAGCTTGTGAAGCTTCGGGTTGCGGACGACAGCGGCGTTTTGGACATCACATTTTTTAATCAGAGCTATGTGCGCAACCAGTTGGTCACGGGAAAAAGCTACAGCTTTTACGGTAAGGTCAGCATTTTGGGCACTCATCGCTCCATGACAAACCCGATTTTCGAAGCCTGCGACGCGCCGCCCACCATTACGGGGCGGATTGTTCCCGTCTATTCCCTCACTGCGGGCGTTTCCCAAAAGACGCTGATAAACTCCGTTCGCCGTGGTCTTGACCTTTGCGCCACCATGCTTCCAAACGCACTGCCGGACGCCGTTTCGGAAAAGCAACAGCTTTGCGCCCTTCCCTATGCCTATGAAAACATCCACTTTCCCGCGGACTTTGCCGCCTTGGAGCTTGCCCGTCGGCGGCTGATTTTTGAGGAGCTTTTTGTGCTTTCCTGCGCCCTCACAAGGATGAAAAGCAGCCGCATCAAAAAAAGCGGCATCCTTGTTTCCACGCCGGATATTCGCAGGTTTTATGCCACGCTCCCGTTTTCGCCCACAGGCGCCCAGCGCCGCGCAATTTCGGAAGCTCTTGCCGACATGTGCTCCGGCGTCGCCATGAATAGGCTCATTCAGGGCGATGTAGGCTCGGGAAAAACTTTGGTCGCCGCGGCGGCGATTTGGGCAGTTCACAGCGGCGGACTGCAAAGCGCCTTTATGGCGCCCACGGAAATCCTTGCAAACCAGCATTTTCAAACCTTCACGGAGCTGCTTTCCCCCTTTGGAATAAAGGTTTCAAAGCTTGTGGGTTCCATGACGGCAAAGCAAAAGCGGGAGGTTTTGGCATCCCTAAAAAGCGGCGAAACCGGGCTTTGCGTCGGCACCCACGCGCTTTTGTCCGACACTGTGGAATTTGACAAGCTGGCGCTTGTTGTGACGGATGAGCAGCACCGTTTTGGGGTTAATCAGCGGGCGGCGCTTATCGGCAAGGGGCAGTCGCCCCACACCCTCGTCATGTCCGCAACGCCCATTCCCCGCACTTTGGCGCTGATGATTTACGGCGATTTGGACATCTCCGTCATCGACGAATTGCCCCCCGGTCGGCAAAAGGTGGACACCTTTGCTCAGGGCGAAAATATGCGCCCCCGCATCTACAAATTCATGGCGCGGCTGGTTTCCGAAGGTCGGCAGGTTTTTGTGGTTTGCCCCGCAATTGACGAAAACGACGAGCGCCCCGGCGAGCTGAAATCCGCCGTGGAGCACGCGGCGGAGCTTAAGGAGAAAATTTTTCCAAACCTGCGAATTGCCTGTATTCACGGCAAATTAAAAGCCGCCGAAAAGGACAAAATAATGCTTGCCTTCAAGGAGGGCGAGATTGACATTTTGGTTTCCACCACCGTTGTGGAGGTGGGCGTTGACATTCCAAACGCCGCACTGATGGTGGTTGAAAACGCCGAGCGCTTTGGCTTGAGCCAGCTCCATCAGCTTCGGGGCAGAGTTGGGCGCGGCAACTTCAAAAGCTATTGCGTGCTGCTTTCCGACGAGAAATACATTGAGGCGGGCGCGCGGCTAAAGGTCATGGAAAGCACCAACGACGGCTTCAAAATCTCCGAGGAGGACTTGAAGCTTCGTGGCCCCGGTGACTTTTTCGGAGCACGCCAGCACGGACTTCCCGCCCTGCATATCGCGGATTTGTGTACCGATGTGAGTTTGTTAAAGGAAGCCCAAGACGCCGCGAAGGAAGTTTTGAGCGCTGACCCGGAGCTAAAACGCCCTGAAAATGAGGCGTTAAAATCAAGAATTGAACAGCTTTTTGATAAAAGCGACACGATGATGAACTGACAAATTTTATCGCCGCCTGCCGCACAAAGCTTGCGGGCAAGTGCCGCCTTCGCCAACGGCGGAACAATTTTCGGACTTTCATCGTCATATGCACAGACCAATTATAAAGGAGATGCACAACATGAAAAAAATTATCACCCTTGCACTTGCTGCCACAATGATTATGAGCCTTGCCGCCTGCGGGGCAAAAACCCCGGTAGCGGAGGAAAAACCCGGCGACACCATGAGCCTTTCGGAAATTTTCACCGACATTTTGGATGTTGAGAACATGCCCGCAATCGCCGACATCGAAATCAATAAGGACAACTTCGAGTCCTTCCTGTTCATCCCTCCCATCGAGGGCGCGGAAGCTCTTGCCTCCGAGGGCATGATAAGCGCTGTTGCCCACTCCGCAGTTCTGCTCCGCCTGCCTGAGGGCGCGGATGCGGCGGCTGTTGCAAAATCCATTGAGGAAAATGCAAATCCCCGGAAATGGGTCTGCGTTGAAGCGGAAAAAACCACGGTCAGCGTTCACGGCAACACCATTTTGCTTGTGATGTCCTTTACGGACACGGCGGACGCCATCACCGCAAACTTCGATAATCTCTGGGCATAAAGCCCGCAAATCATCTGAAAGAAAAATGAGGACGGGACATGCTTTTTTCCAGTATTACATTTTTATATGCCTTTCTGCCGATTGTGCTGCTGCTCTATTTCATAACGCCCAAGCGGTTTAAAAACTATGTGCTGCTACTGTCAAGTCTCGTCTTTTATTTCTTCGGTGAGCCTATTTATGTGCTGCTGCTGGTGTTTTCCTCACTTTCGGATTACATCCATTCTCTGATAATCGAGAGGCTTCGCGGCACAAAAAAAGCGAAAATCGCGCTAATTTCGTCGATTATCATCAATCTCGCCATGCTGGGATTTTTCAAATACGCCGACTTTTTCATCACAAGCTTTAACGGAATTTTCGGCACGGCAATCCCCGTAACCGGGGTGCCGCTGCCCATCGGCATCAGCTTTTTCACCTTCCAAACCATGAGCTATACCATTGATGTTTACAGGGGCAGGGTTCATGCGGAGAAAAATTTCGCCAGCCTTGCCACCTTTGTCTGCCTGTTTCCCCAGCTTATCGCGGGGCCAATCGTCCGCTACACCGACATAGCGGAGGAGCTTTCGGACAGAAAAACCACAACGGACGACCTTTACATCGGCGTCAAGCGCTTTGTTTTCGGGCTTGGAAAAAAGGTTCTAATCGCAAACGCCATGGGCGAGCTTTGCACAATTTTCCGTGACTCCACGGACAAATCCATCGCTTTTTTTTGGCTTTACGCCCTCGCCTTCACCCTGCAAATCTACTTTGATTTTTCCGGCTACAGCGATATGGCAATCGGCTTGGGTCGAATGTTCGGCTTCAAATTCCCGGAAAACTTTAACTATCCCTTTGTTTCCCGAAGCATAACGGAATTTTGGCGCCGCTGGCACATGACCTTGGGCGGCTGGTTTCGGGACTACCTCTACATCCCCTTGGGCGGCAACAAGGTTGCAAAATGGAAGTGGTACCGCAACATTGCAATCGTTTGGCTTTGCACCGGGCTTTGGCACGGCGCGGCTTGGAACTTTGTCATTTGGGGGCTGATGTTCGGGATTATCCTCATTTTGGAAAAGCGCTGGCTGCTAAAGCTTTTGGAAAAAAGCGGGCGCATTGTGCCCCATATTTACGCCATGCTGATTGTGGTTTTGAGCTTCGTTATCTTCAACGCAAACGGGCTTGACGGAATGCTTTCCGACTTTGCGGGAATGTTCGGCGGCGGCGGTTTTCCGCTGTGGAGCTTCGAAACGGGCTACTATTTGCGCAGCTACGGCGTGCTTTTAATAGTCGCCATAATCGGCTCACTGCCGATTTTAAAGAGCCTTTGGACTCGCTTTTCCGAAACCTCAGTGGGCAAAAAAGCAGCGCTGCTGCTGGAGCCGCTATCCGTTGCTGTGCTCCTAATCTGCGTCACAGCCTACCTTGTGGACGGCTCATTTAACCCATTCCTATACTTTAGATTTTAAGGGGGGACGCTTGTGGAAAAAATTAAAAAGCTTTTAGTAATCATCTGCTTCGGGCTTGTTATTTTTGGGCTTGCCGTCGCCCATGTCATAATTCCCGACGCCGAAGCCTCCGCCGTTGAGCGGAGAAAGCTTGCGCAAATGCCAAAAATTTCGGCAGACGCCGTGTTTTCAAGCGAGTATTCAACAAAGCTGGAAACATATTTTCTCGACCAATTTCCCCTGCGGGACAGCTTTCGCACAGCCAAGGCGTTTGTGAATTTTGACCTGCTTCGGGTGAAGGACAACAACGACATCTACTTCGTGGACGACGGAATTTACAAGCTTTCCTACCCGCTTAAGGAAAACCAAGTTACGCTTGCGGCAAAAAAAATTGAGCAAATTTTGGCGGAGCATCCGCAAATCGGAAACGCCTATTTCTCACTGATACCGGACAAAAACTACTTCGTGGCAGCCCAAAACGGCTACCCCTCCATTGACTATTCGGCACTTTTGTCTCAGCTTCGGGAGCAGGTTTCTTCCGCTGAATACATCGACATTTACGACTGCCTTGAGCTTTCGGACTATTACCGCACGGACACCCATTGGCAGCAAAACAAAATCCACGCCGTCGCCCAAAGGCTTTGCGACAGCTTGGGCGTGCCCTGCGCGCCGCTTTCGGACTATAAGGAGAACACGCTGGAGCCTTTTTACGGCGTTTTTGCGGGTCAGGCGGCACTGCCTGTTGAGGCGGACAAAATCGTTTATCTCACAAGCCCCGCAACGGAAAATGCCAAGGTGACAAGCGTTGAGCAAACAGCGCCGATGAAGGTTTATACCCTTGACGACTTTAAGGGCAACGACCCCTACGAC
>JAVVZC010000100.1:0-5049 GCA_036650755.1 Oscillospiraceae bacterium | reverse complement strand
TGGCTCGCGCTTATGTATGTGGCTTCGGTTTATTCCGCTGTCATCAGAGCGACAAGAGCGTTTTTGAATTTTACGATTGCAACTAGATAAAGAACGGGGATGATGAGGCCGATTGCTGCGCTGATTAGACCGGAGCCTGTAATTCCGGCGGTTGCGAAGGTATAGACGTTGCTGGCAATGGCGAGAATGAACACGAGAAGTCCAAAGATAAGGCTTGCCTTGATTTTTGGAACGCTGGGGCTTGATGCGGCTTTGATACCGATGATGCCGGTTACAAACTCCAATGCGCAACCAAGAATGCCGACGACCAGCATTAGGGTTGCTGCCATTCCGATGCCTTCTTCGGCAGCGGCTGCGAGTAGTCCAACACCCAGAACGCCAAGAATTGAGATTAGCAGTGCGAGTGCTCCGAAAATGACCATTAGGATGCTGCAGACCTTGAGCATTTTTTGACCCTTCATAGAAAAATCCTCCATAAAAATATTTTGATACTTTGCGGGGAAATCCTCTTAGGCTGATTATAAATCAAAGAAAATTAAAACGCAAGATATAGTTAGTTTTGGAGGCTTGCAACACTAAAAATAGTCCAAATTGACAAAGAATTGACAGACAAATTATGGAAGATTTACTAGGCTTTGCATGATTTTCAGCGTGCCCTGTCCACAAATTCGCAGGCGGCGAGAGCGGCGACGGAGCCGTCGGCGGCGGCGGTTGTCAGTTGGCGAACGGCTTTTGTGCGGCAGTCGCCGGCGACAAAAATTCCATTTGCGTTTGTGCGACAGCTTTCGTCACCGATAATGAAGCCCTGACCGTCGGTTTCGATGAGTCCCTTTAGGAAGCTGTTTTCGGGAACCTGACCGATTGCGACGAAAAGCCCGGAGAGATTAAGGGTTGTAATTTCGCCGGTTTTGGTGTTTTTAAGCTCCACACCGCTGAGAATTTCATCGCCCAGCAGTGCGTTTACCACGTTTTCAAGGGCGAAGCTCACGTTTTCCCGCTTTTCAAGGGCGGAAACCAGCCACTGCTCACCGCGGAATTCGTTTCTGCGGTGGATTACGGTGACTTTTTTGCAGATTTCCGAGAGGAACAGGGCGTTTTGCAGGGCGGCGTCCCCGCCGCCGAAAACGGCGACCTCTTTATTTTTGAAGAAAACGCCGTCGCAAACCGCGCAGTAGGACACGCCCCTGCCGAACAATTCGCTCTCCCGAGGTAGATCCAAATGGCGGTGCTTCATGCCGGTGGCGACGATGAGGGCACGGCAACTGTAGCTGCCGTAATCCGTGACCACCACTTTTTCACTGCCATTGTCGATGATTTCCGTGACTTTTTCAAGCTCGGAGCGGACGCCAAGAGCGCCAACCTGCTCGAAAAGTGTGTTCGCCAAGGCTTCGCCGCTGATGGAGGGCACCGAGGGGTAATTTTCCACAAGGGGAGCCGTTGCGATTTGACCGCCGAAAATTTCGCTTTCCAAAAGGAGAACGCTTTTGCCGGCACGCTTTGCGTAGACAGCGGCGGTCATGCCCGCGTAGCCTGCGCCGATTATGATGATGTCGAAGCTGTTTTCTGCCATGGTGAAGCCTCCTAAAAATGTTTATAGGTGGGGAAAAGTCTCCAAGTGGTGACGGAGACTTTTCTTGTGTGCTGTGAACTTGTTTTAGTTTGTGTTAGTTTTTGTGCTTATACACGGTTTGTGAGGAAGCGCTTTATTTCGGAGGCGTTGGTCAGCATGGTGAGCACACCGCAGTCCACGGAAATAAGGGTGGGAGCCTTGTTTATTTTGTAGGATTTTGTGAGCTCCGGTCGGTCCTCAACGTCGATTATGGAATAGCTGGCACCCGCCTTGTCAAGCTCCGCTTTGGCAATTTTGCAGTTGGGGCAGGTTTTTGAAACGAAAAGTGTAAGCCCATCGGCGCCCTCAACGTGCTGGGGGTGCCGGCAGTCGCAATCGGCGGTTTTTACGATGGGACGAACAACGGAATTTTGGGCGTCATAGAGGCGGCGCTCCTTGAATTCTTGGGTTTTGCCCTCGTTCCAGTTTTGGACGGGACGGTAATAGCCGGTTATACGGCTGTAGACCTCGGCGTTTTCGCCGCATTCGGGGCAGGTGAATTGCTCGCCGGCAAGGTAGCCGTGATTTTTGCAGACGGAATAGGTGGGGGAAATGGTGTAGTAGGGGAGCTTGTGGTTTTCCGCGATTTTGCGGACAAGGTTTGCCGCCGCCTTCCAATCGGGCAGCTTTTCGCCCAAGAAGGCGTGGAAAACGGTTCCCGAGGTGTAGAGGGTTTGCAGGTCGTCTTGGATGGAAAGCGCCTCAAAAACGTCGTCCGTGTAGCCCACGGGAAGGTGGGAGCTGTTGGTGTAATAGGGAGTTCCGCCCGGCTCCGCCGCCGTGATGATGTCGGGGAAGCGTGCCGTGTCGTGCTTTGCAAGACGATAGGTGGTGGACTCCGCCGGGGTTGCTTCAAGGTTAAAGAGGGCACCGTATTGCTCCTGATAGTCGGAGAGCTTTGCGCGCATGTGGTTGAGCACGTCCTTTGCAAACTGCTGACCCGCCTCTGTGGTAAGGTCACTGCGGAGCCACTTTGCGTTAAGCCCGGCTTCGTTCATGCCGATGGTGCCGATGGTGGAGAAGTGGTTGTCGAAGCCGCCCAAATAACGGCGGGTGTAGGGGTAAAGTCCCTCGTTTAGGAGCTTTGTGATGATGGTGCGCTTGGTGTCAAGGGAGCGGGCGGCAATGTCCGTCATGTGGTCAAGACGGCGGTAGAAATCTGCTTCGTCCTTGGCAAGATAGGCGATGCGGGGCAGGTTGATTGTTACAACGCCCACAGAGCCTGTGGATTCGCCACTGCCGAAGAAGCCGCCGGATTTTTTCCGAAGCTCACGCAAATCAAGACGCAGACGGCAGCACATGCTGCGAACGTCCGAGGGTTCCATATCGCTGTTGATGAAGTTTGAGAAATAGGGGGTGCCGTATTTTGCGGTCATTTCAAAGAGAAGCTTGTTGTTTTCGGTTTCGGACCAGTCGAAGTCCTTGGTGATGGAATAGGTGGGGATGGGGTATTGGAAGCCACGACCGTTTGCGTCGCCCTCAATCATGATGTTTATGAAGGCACGGTTGACAATGTCCATTTCTTCCTTGCAGTCTTTGTAGCAGAAGTCCATTTCCTTGCCGCCCACGATGCAGGGAAGCTCCGCCAAGTCGTTGGGGACAGTCCAGTCGAGGGTGATGTTTGAGAACGGAGCCTGTGTGCCCCAGCGGCTGGGGGTGTTGACGCCATAGACAAAGGATTGGATGCACTGCTTGACTTCTTTGTAGGAGAGATTATCAACCTTGACAAAGGGGGCAAGATAGGTGTCGAAGGAGGAAAAAGCCTGAGCGCCTGCCCATTCGTTTTGCATGATGCCAAGGAAGTTTACCATTTGGTTGCAAAGAGTGGAGAGGTGACCGGGAGGTGAGGAGGTGATTTTGCCGGGGATGCCGCCAAGCCCCTCTTGGATGAGCTGTTTAAGGGACCAGCCGGCGCAATAGCCGGTGAGCATGGAAAGGTCGTGGAGGTGGATGTCCGCGTTGCGGTGGGCGTTTGCAACTTCCTCATCGTAAATTTCGGAGAGCCAGTAGTTGGCTGTGATGGCGCCCGAGTTTGAGAGGATAAGACCGCCAACGGAATAGGTGACGGTGGAGTTTTCCTTGACCCGCCAGTCGGTGACGTGGACATAGCTGTTGACCAATTCCTTGTAGTCAAGGATGGTGGATTTCATGTTGCGGATTTTCTCCCGCTGTTTGCGGTAGAGGATGTAGGCTTTTGCAACATCCGCGTAGCCCGCTTGGACGAGAATGGACTCAACACTGTCTTGGATGTCCTCAACGCCGATAAGTCCGTCGTGGATTTTGCCTTCATATTCGGCGGTGACCTTGAGCGCAAGAAGGTCAATTATGTCGGGTGTGAATTGCTTTTCCTTGGCTTCGAACGCCTTGGTGATTGCAACAGATATTTTCGCGATGTTGAAGTCACAGACCTGACCGTCGCGCTTAACTACTTTGTACATTGTTTCGCCCCCACTATTTTTGCGCAGAATTTGCTGTTTTCTGCGATATTGTTGCCCTGTTCGACAGCCGCCGCCCCGGGGAAAAACCCCCGACTTGGGCGAAGCCGCCTAGTGGCTAATTTTGATATTACACTTATATCTTGTGCTTGTCAAGGGCAAAAACCCAGATTTGGACACTAAATATTGTGGATTGCTCGTTATCCGCGAATTCCCACGTTTTCAACAAAGCCCAAAAGGATATGTCGGAATTCCTCGATTTCGGGGGGATTAAAGCCGCTGAGCGGGGTTTCCTCCGCTTTCGCGGAAAAGCCCACCAAATCGCCGGAATTGACGAAGTTTTGCAGGTAGTAGTGCTTTGCGCCCCGAAGCGCCTCACCGATTTGCCGGATGTCGCTGACGCTGTGAAACTGCCGCACAAGGGTTGTGCGGAATTCGTAGGGGATGCTGCCGCTCATTAAATACGCGGCGCTTTGGAAAATCGGCGCCGTGTCATAGCTTGGGATACCCACGGTGAGCGGATATTTTTTCGGGGAGTTTTTGATGTCCATGGCGACGTAATCTATAAGCCCACGCTCAAGCAGAGCGGCAAGAGCTTCCGGCATTGCGCCGTTTGTGTCAAGCTTGATTTTAAAGCCCAGACGGCGAATTTCGCTGATAAAATCACCGAGGTCGGGCTGGAGCAGCGGTTCGCCGCCGGTGATGCAAACGCCGTCAAGCTTGCCCACACGCTTTTGGAGAAAGCTCAAAACATCGTTTGCGGGGATGGCTTCGCAGTCCTTGGGGCGAAGGACGAGAGAGGCGTTGTGGCAAAAGGGACAGCGAAGATTACAGCCGCCGGTGAAGATGGTGGCGGAGAGATTTTCGGGGTAATCGAGAAGGGAGAGTTTTTGAAGTCCGCAGATTAACATGGGGAGCCTCCTTTTTGGTGAAGTGTTATTGGGATTTGCGCTTTGGGATGAATAGCATAGCACAGATTGGGGGGAAGAGCAAATGGAAATTTGA